>NZ_NQYG01000059.1:0-34365 GCF_002878485.1 Pseudomonas sp. AD21 | reverse complement strand
TGGTAGCTCGTCGGGCTCATAACCCGAAGGTCGTCGGTTCAAATCCGGCCCCCGCAACCAGTTTAAGGAGCCCCTTTTAAGGGGCTTTTTGTTAGCTGGACACTTTCTACGCCGCTGTTCGACGGCGTTTCAAGGATGGGCGTTTCGCCCATTTTTTTATTTTGCAAAGCATGCACATATCATGCACTAGGGGGTTCAGGTGTCGAGCAAGCTAGAAGAGTTGCAGGCCTTGCTGGCCCCGGTGGTCGTGGCCCTGGGCTATGAATGCTGGGGTATCGAGTTTTCGGCTCAGGGTCGTCACTCGATGTTGCGCGTTTATATCGATAAAGAGGGCGGTGTGCTGGTGGACGATTGCGCCATTGTCAGCCGTCAGATCAGCGGTGTACTGGATGTTGAAGATCCGATCGCCGTTGAATACACACTTGAAGTTTCCTCGCCTGGCATGGAACGCCCGCTGTTCACTCTTGAGCAGTTTGCAAAATTTGCCGGTGAACAAGTAAAGATCAAGCTGCGCTCGCCTTTTGAAGGGCGACGCAACTTTCAGGGCCTTCTGCGCGGTGTAGAAGAGCAGGACGTCGTGGTGCAGGTAGAAGACCATGAATTCCTGTTGCCGATCGACATGATCGACAAGGCCAACATTATTCCCAGTTTTGACTGAGACGCGGATCCCGCGGATCCAATGGCTTGCGAAAGGCGAGGCGTACGATGAGCAAAGAAGTACTGCTGGTTGTTGAGTCGGTATCCAATGAAAAGGGCGTACCGGCAAGCGTAATTTTTGAAGCGCTGGAGCTGGCCCTGGCCACTGCTACCAAAAAGCGTTTTGAAGACGAAGTTGACCTGCGTGTGGAAATTAACCGCCACACCGGTTCCTACGAAACTTTCCGTCGCTGGACGGTCGTCGAAGAGAATGACCTCGACGATCCGGCCATCGAAACCTGGCCGACCAAGGTTGCTGAAACGCATCCTGGCGCCAAGGTTGGCGACGTCGTCGAAGAAAAAATCGAATCCATCGAGTTCGGCCGCATTGCCGCACAGACTGCCAAGCAAGTCATTGTGCAGAAAGTGCGTGAAGCCGAGCGCGCTCAAGTGGTCGACGCCTATCGCGAGCGCCTGGGAGAAATCATCTCCGGCACCGTGAAAAAAGTGACCCGCGACAACGTGATCGTCGATCTGGGCAACAACGCCGAAGCGTTGCTGGCTCGTGAAGACATCATTTCTCGCGAAACCTTCCGTGTCGGTGTGCGTCTGCGTGCACTGCTCAAGGAAATCCGCACCGAGAACCGCGGCCCGCAGCTGATCCTGTCGCGTACCGCGCCGGAAATGCTGATCGAACTGTTCCGTATCGAAGTGCCGGAAATCGCTGAAGGCCTGATCGAAGTCATGGCAGCGTCTCGTGATCCGGGTTCGCGTGCCAAGATTGCTGTCCGCTCCAAGGACAAACGCATCGACCCGCAGGGCGCGTGCATCGGTATGCGCGGTTCGCGCGTCCAGGCCGTGTCGGGCGAGTTGGGTGGCGAGCGTGTCGATATTGTCCTGTGGGACGATAACCCGGCGCAGTTCGTGATCAATGCCATGTCGCCGGCAGAAGTGGCGGCCATTATCGTTGACGAAGATGCCCACGCCATGGACATCGCCGTTGGCGCAGACAATCTGGCTCAGGCCATCGGTCGCGGTGGTCAGAACGTGCGTCTGGCTAGCCAGTTGACTGGCTGGACCCTGAACGTGATGACCGAATCGGACATCCAGGCTAAGCAACAAGCAGAAACCGGCGACATCCTGCGCAACTTCATCGACGAGCTGGAAGTCGATGAAGAGCTGGCTCAGGTGCTGGTTGATGAAGGCTTCACCAGCCTGGAAGAGATTGCCTACGTACCGTTGGAAGAAATGCTCAACATCGACGGCTTTGACGAAGACATCGTCAACGAGCTTCGCGCTCGTGCCAAGGATCGCTTGTTGACCAAAGCCATCGCTACTGAGGAAAAGCTGGCAGACGCCCATCCGGCCGAAGACCTGCTCTCGCTTGAGGGTATGGACAAGGATTTGGCGATGGAACTGGCGGTGCGCGGCGTAATTACCCGCGAAGACCTGGCCGAGCAGTCTATTGACGACCTGCTCGACATCGACGGCATTGACGATGATCGTGCCGGCAAGTTGATCATGGCCGCCCGAGCCCACTGGTTCGAGTAATTAGGCGCGGCCTGAGGAGAGAAGTGCATGACGCAAGTCACGGTGAAACAACTGGCCGATGAGGTCAAAACACCGGTAGAGCGCCTGTTGCAGCAGATGCGTGAGGCAGGTCTGCCGCACACCGCCGCCGAAGAACATGTGACTGACAGTGAGAAGCAATCCCTGCTGACTCACTTGAAAAGCAGCCACAAGGCGAAAGTGGAAGAACCACGCAAGATCACGCTGCAGCGTAAAACCACCAGCACCCTGCGTGTGGCTGGTAGCAAGAGCATCAGCGTAGAAGTTCGCAAGAAGAAAGTTTTCGTACAGCGCAGCCCGGAAGAAATCGAAGCCGAGCGCCAGCGTGAACTGGAAGAGCGTCGCGCAGTAGAAAATGCTGCCCGTCAGAAGGCTGAAGAAGCCAAGCAGCGCGCTGAAGAAGAAGCGCGTCGCCAGCCTGCTGCTGCGTCGAGCGCTCCTGCCGAAGCTGTTGCAGCACCTGCTCCAGTGGCCGAACCTGTGCGCGAAGCTGCGCCGGTTGTTGCTGCTGCGCCAGCTGCCGACACTCGCAAGCGTGACGAACAGCGTCGTCCGGACAAACCACGTGCCGACGACAACAATCGTCGCAGCGGTGGTGGTGATGGCGAGCGTAAAAACGCTCCGCATCGCGCATCGGTCAAAGAAAAAGCGCCGGCTCCACGCGTGGCGCCACGCACTACCGACGAAGAAAGCGATGGCTTCCGTCGCGGTGGTCGCGGCAAGGCCAAGCTGAAGAAACGCAACGCCCACGGTTTCCAGAGCCCAACCGGCCCTGTCGTGCGTGATGTGCAGATCGGCGAGACCATCACTGTTGGCGATCTCGCCAATCAGATGTCGGTCAAGGCTGCTGAAATCATCAAGTTCATGTTCAAGCTGGGTACACCGGCCACCATCAACCAGGTGCTTGATCAGGAAACTGCTCAACTGGTAGCCGAAGAACTGGGCCACAAAGTGACCCTGGTCAGCGACACCGCCCTGGAAGATTCCTTGGCCGAGTCCCTGAAGTTTGAAGGTGAGTCGTTCTCTCGTGCTCCAGTCGTGACCGTAATGGGCCACGTTGACCACGGTAAAACTTCCCTGCTCGACTACATCCGTCGTGCCAAGGTAGCTGCTGGCGAAGCCGGTGGTATCACCCAGCACATCGGTGCATACCACGTTGAAACCGAACGCGGCATGGTCACCTTCCTCGACACCCCGGGTCACGCCGCGTTTACCGCAATGCGTGCTCGTGGTGCCAAGGCGACCGACATCGTGATCCTGGTGGTTGCAGCGGACGACGGCGTGATGCCGCAGACCATTGAAGCTGTTCAGCACGCAGTAGCGGCTGGCGTTCCGCTGGTTGTTGCAGTGAACAAGATCGACAAGCCGGGCGCTGATCTCGATCGCATCCGTAGCGAACTGTCGGTTCACGGCGTGACTTCTGAAGAGTGGGGCGGTGATACGCCGTTCGTACCGGTTTCGGCGAAAGTCGGTACTGGTGTTGACGAGCTGCTCGAAGCTGTTCTGCTGCAAGCCGAAGTTCTCGAACTGAAAGCAACTCCGTCGGCTCCTGGCCGTGGCGTTGTGGTTGAGTCGCGTCTCGACAAAGGTCGTGGCCCGGTTGCAACCGTTCTGGTTCAAGACGGTACCCTGCGCCAAGGCGACATGGTTCTGGTCGGTTCGAACTATGGCCGCGTGCGTGCCATGCTCGACGAGAACGGCAAGCCAATTAAAGAAGCCGGTCCATCCATCCCTGTCGAGATCCTCGGCCTGGACGGTACCCCGGACGCTGGCGACGAGATGAGCGTAGTTGCTGACGAGAAGAAAGCCCGTGAAGTGGCTCTGTTCCGTCAAGGCAAGTTCCGCGAAGTCAAACTGGCTCGCGCTCACGCCGGCAAGCTGGAAAACATCTTCGAAAACATGGGTCAGGCCGAGAAGAAGACGCTCAACATCGTCCTCAAATCCGACGTCCGTGGTTCGCTGGAAGCGTTGAACGGTGCCTTGAATGGCCTGGGCAACGACGAAGTTCAAGTGCGCGTAGTCGGCGGCGGTGTCGGTGGTATCACCGAGTCCGACGCTAACCTGGCACTGGCTTCCAACGCTGTACTGTTCGGCTTCAACGTGCGTGCCGATGCTGGCGCACGGAAGATCGTCGAGCAGGAAGGTCTGGACATGCGTTACTACAACGTGATCTACGACATCATCGAAGACGTCAAGAAAGCCCTGACCGGCATGCTCGGCAGCGATGTTCGCGAGAACATCCTGGGTGTGGCCGAAGTGCGTGACGTGTTCCGTTCGCCGAAGTTTGGCGCGATCGCTGGTTGCATGGTGATCGAAGGTGTTGTGCACCGTAACCGTCCGATCCGTGTACTGCGTGAAGACATCGTTATCTTCGAAGGCGAGCTGGAATCCCTGCGCCGCTTCAAGGATGACGCTTCCGAAGTACGTGCCGGCATGGAATGCGGTATCGGCGTGAAGAGCTACAACGACGTCAAAGTCGGCGACAAGATCGAAGTCTTCGAGAAGGTTCAGGTTGCTCGCAGCCTCTAACTCGCGCACTTCAGGAGCCGTGATGGCCGGCCACATTCACATGTGCGGCGCATCACCCGGACTCTAAACGCAACGCCCGGTCTGGCATTTGTCAGGCCGGGCGTTTGCCGCTTTCAGACCTTGCGGGTTTCACCGTGGGGCAGTAACAGGTAACAAATCATGGCAAAAGAATACAGCCGTACCCAACGTATCGGCGATCAGATGCAGCGTGAGCTGGCCCAACTGATCCGTCGTGAAGTCAAAGATCCACGTGTTGGCCTGGTCACCATTACCGCTGTGGAAGTCAGCCGTGACGTCGGTCACGCGAAGATTTTCATCACCGTGATGGGGCAGGACAACGCTGAAGACATCGCGCAAAGCATCAAGGTGCTCAACGCTGCCGCAGGTTTCCTGCGCATGCAGCTGGCCCGTGAGATGAAGCTGCGCAGCGTGCCGCAATTGCACTTCCACTACGACGAATCCGTTGTCCGTGGTGCGCACTTGTCGGCCCTGATCGAGCGTGCGGTTGCTGAAGACAATCAGCACCCGGTCGCTGCTGAACCTGAAGACACCAAGGAGTAATTCGGTGGCTCAGGTCAAACGTATCCGTCGTAACGTCAGCGGTATCATCCTGCTCGACAAGCCGCTGGGGTTTACCTCCAACGCCGCGTTGCAGAAGGTTCGCTGGTTGCTCAACGCCGAGAAGGCCGGCCACACCGGCAGTCTCGATCCGTTGGCCACCGGTGTATTGCCGCTGTGCTTTGGTGAGGCAACCAAGTTCTCGCAATACCTGCTCGATTCCGACAAGGGTTATGAAACCCTGGCGCAATTGGGCAAGACCACCACCACGGCCGATGCCGAGGGTGAGGTTTTGCAGGAGCGCCCGGTGACCGTTGGTCGCGCCGATGTCGAAGCGGTTCTGCCGAAATTTCGTGGGCAAATCAGTCAGATACCGCCGATGTACTCGGCACTCAAGCGTGACGGGCAGCCGCTGTACAAGCTGGCCCGTGCAGGCGAAGTAGTGGAGCGCGAACCGCGTTCTGTTACTATTGCGCGCTTGGAATTGCTGGCCTTCGAAGGCGATACTGCGCGTCTTGCGGTGGATTGCAGCAAGGGCACCTATATTCGCACCCTGGTGGAGGATATCGGTGAGCAACTCGGTTGTGGTGCGTACGTCGCGGAATTGCGCCGTACCCAGGCCGGGCCTTTCACCCTGGCGCAGACCGTGACCCTCGAAGAGCTAGAAGCGGTACATGCCGAAGGCGGCAACGAAGCGGTGGATCGCTTCCTGATGCCATCGGACAGCGGCCTGCAGGATTGGCCGTTGCTGCACTTCTCCGAAGCGAGTGCGTTCTACTGGCTCAACGGCCAGCCGGTACGTGCCCCGGATGCTCCGAAGTTCGGCATGGTACGGGTACAGGATCACAACGGTCGCTTCATCGGTATCGGTGAAGTGAGCGAAGACGGGCGCATCGCGCCGCGTCGACTGATTCGGTCAGAATGACCGGAAACCGGTCCGTGTAATAGCGGGCCGGCGAGTGTGGCTGTTAACAGGCACGGTCACGACTCATTTATAGATACAGGGATTTGTCCCTGGCCTGTTGAAACTGTTTTTGAAACAGTTTCCTGATAAAAGGATTGCCTCATGGCTCTCGACGTTCAAGAAAAAGCTCAAATCGTTGCCGACTACCAGCAAGCTGTTGGTGATACTGGTTCGCCAGAAGTGCAAGTTGCACTGCTGACCGCCAACATCAACAAACTGCAAGGTCACTTCAAGGCCAACGGTAAAGACCACCATTCCCGTCGTGGTCTGATCCGCATGGTAAACCAGCGTCGTAAGCTGCTGGACTACCTGAAAGGCAAGGATCTGAGCCGTTACAGCGCTCTGATCGGCCGCCTGGGTCTGCGTCGCTAATCAGCGATTGCGCTATGAGGTTGGTTGTCTGTCAGGCATCAGCGGTTTTCCGCTGGTGGCTGGCAGGCTCCCAGCCTCAAGTTTTATCTGCACTACCGTTTTACCCGGACAGTCAGCGGGCCGATTCCCGACATTGCCCAAGAATTTCGCAAGAAACCAGTTCCCCCAAGAGCCACAAAGAAGGTAGGACACCGTGAACCCGGTAATCAAAAAATTCCAGTTCGGTCAGTCGACCGTTACCCTCGAGACTGGCCGTATCGCCCGTCAGGCCTCCGGCGCAGTATTGGTCACCGTTGACGACGACGTCAGCGTATTGGTGACCGTAGTCGGTGCCAAGCAAGCCGATCCAGGCAAGGGCTTCTTCCCTCTGTCCGTTCACTACCAGGAAAAGACTTACGCTGCCGGTAAGATCCCTGGCGGTTTCTTCAAGCGTGAAGGCCGTCCTTCCGAGAAAGAAACCCTGACTTCCCGACTGATCGACCGTCCGATCCGTCCGCTGTTCCCAGAAGGCTTCATGAACGAAGTGCAGGTTGTCTGCACCGTCGTTTCCACCAGCAAGAAGACCGATCCGGACATCGCTGCGATGATCGGTACCTCGGCTGCCCTGGCAATCTCGGGCATTCCGTTCGACGGCCCGATCGGCGCCGCTCGCGTAGCTTTCCACGAAAGCACCGGCTACCTGCTGAACCCGACTTACGAGCAGCAAGCTGCTTCGAGCCTGGACATGGTCGTTGCCGGTACTTCGGACGCCGTACTGATGGTTGAATCGGAAGCCAAAGAGCTGACCGAAGACCAGATGCTGGGCGCAGTACTGTTCGCTCACGACGAGTTCCAGGTCGTGATCAACGCTGTTAAAGAACTGGCCGCTGAAGCTGCCAAGCCAACCTGGAACTGGGCTCCGGCTCCAGAAGCCACCGAACTGCTGGGCGCGATCCGCGCCGAGTTCGGCGACGCGATCTCCCAGGCTTACACCATCACCATCAAGGCCGATCGTTACGCCCGCCTGGGTGAGCTGAAGGATCAGGTTGTTGCCAAACTGTCCGGTGAAGAAGGCCAGCCTTCGTCCAGCGAAGTCAAAGCGGCTTTCGGCGAAATCGAATACCGCACCGTTCGCGAAAACATCGTAAACGGCAAGCCACGTATCGACGGTCGCGACACCAAAACCGTACGTCCGCTGAACATCGAAGTCGGCGTTCTGCCGAAGACTCACGGTTCGGCTCTGTTCACCCGTGGTGAAACCCAGGCTCTGGTAGTTGCGACTCTGGGTACTGCCCGTGACGCACAGCTGCTGGACACCCTGGAAGGCGAGAAAAAAGACCCGTTCATGCTGCACTACAACTTCCCTCCGTTCTCGGTGGGCGAGTGTGGTCGCATGGGTGGTGCTGGTCGTCGTGAAATCGGTCACGGCCGTCTGGCCCGTCGTTCGGTTTCGGCCATGCTGCCAGCCGCTGACGTGTTCCCGTACACCATTCGCGTGGTGTCGGAAATCACCGAATCCAACGGTTCGAGCTCGATGGCTTCGGTTTGCGGTGCTTCCCTGGCCCTGATGGACGCTGGTGTTCCAATGAAGGCGCCGGTTGCCGGTATCGCCATGGGCCTGGTTAAAGAAGGCGAAAAATTCGCTGTTCTGACCGACATCCTCGGTGACGAAGACCACCTGGGCGACATGGACTTCAAAGTAGCCGGTACCGCCAAAGGCGTCACCGCGCTGCAGATGGACATCAAGATCAAGGGCATCACCGAAGAGATCATGGAAATCGCTCTGGGCCAAGCCCTGGAAGCGCGCCTGAACATCCTCGGTCAGATGAACCAGATCATCGGCCAGTCGCGTACCGAACTGTCGGCCAACGCACCGACCATGATCGCGATGAAAATCGACACCGACAAAATCCGTGACGTTATCGGTAAAGGCGGCGCGACCATCCGTGCGATCTGCGAAGAAACCAAGGCTTCGATCGACATCGAAGACGACGGTTCGATCAAGATCTTCGGCGAAACCAAGGAAGCTGCAGAAGCTGCTCGTCAGCGCGTTCTGAGCATCACTGCAGAAGCTGAAATCGGCAAGATCTACGTCGGTAAGGTTGAGCGCATCGTCGACTTCGGCGCATTCGTCAACATCCTGCCTGGCAAGGACGGTCTGGTGCACATCTCGATGCTGAGCGACGCTCGCGTAGAGAAAGTCACCGACATCCTGAAAGAAGGTCAGGAAGTGGAAGTGCTGGTACTGGACGTGGACAACCGCGGCCGTATCAAGCTGTCCATCAAAGACGTGGCAGCTGCCAAGGCTTCGGGCGTTTAATCACCCCACCGCTTTAGCGCAATAAAAATGCCCCGCCGTGAAAACGGCGGGGCATTTTTTTGTCTGCGAAATATCGAGACATTCTGTGAA
Source organism: Pseudomonas sp. AD21 (assembly GCF_002878485.1). Classification (NCBI taxonomy): domain Bacteria; kingdom Pseudomonadati; phylum Pseudomonadota; class Gammaproteobacteria; order Pseudomonadales; family Pseudomonadaceae; genus Pseudomonas; species Pseudomonas sp. AD21. The sequence continues at coordinate 25,348 of NZ_NQYG01000059.1, read as the reverse complement.
GTTGCCGGACTCCGAGACCGGTGCTAGGTTTAGCCCACCGCCCGTGTAGCTCAGCCGGTAGAGCAGCGCACTCGTAACGCGAAGGTCGCAGGTTCGATTCCTGTCTCGGGCACCACTTCCCTTATTTCACCTTGCGGCTCAGATCCTCGACGGTACGTTTGAGCTGATCCATGGCGCGATCCTGATCGTTGATTTTCTGCTTCAGGCTGGAAATTTCGCTGCTGGCGGAATTCGAACTCGAACCGCTGTTGCGTTTTAGGTCTTCGACCTGGCGTCCGAGGGTATCCAGTTGGCGGTCCTGATCCTTGACCTTGTTCTTCAGGTCATCGATTTCCTTGCTACTGGAATTCGAGCTGGAACCGCTGCTGCGTTTGAACTCTTCAATCTGGTGTGACTGGTCGCGGACGGTGTCACGCATCTTTTGCAGTTCATCGATGCTGATATCGCTCTTGATGACCACATCCTTGCCGTAATCGTTGTGAATCAGCGAAACCTTGTCGCCATAGGAGGAGCTGCTGTTGCTCAGTTCAAGCGCCATGGCGCTTGCCGGCAACATCACGGCGGCAAGCAAGGCACTGGCGGACACCACGGAACAAATCTTCGAAAAGCTGCGCATCACTGGTTTTCCTTGTGAACAGCGAGAGTGAGTGCCGATATGGCACAACGCTATGACTTGGAATCCGGATTTATGTTCCGCAGGTCAACTTTTTGTGAGAGAGATGTAAAGAGCCGTGTAATTCGTCATGCAAACGTCCTATATTCGGTGCCTGCATGAGCATCGCTTAGCAGTTTTCAGATGATCCCGAATGGTTCCGAAGGCCGGACAATCCGCGTCAGAGAGATCCTTGATGATCCAGATCCATCCTCCATTCTTACGATCAGCGAGAACGCCATGACCGAATTAACTCAAGAGCAACGTCACGAACAAGCGCTGGAAAAGTACATTCTGGACGTACCGGACCTGAAAGAAGAGATCAAGGACCTGAGCGCCGACGATCAGAAAGATCAGATCCAGTGGGCGTTCGAAGACGAAGCCGAAGCCCAGGGCTTGCAGCCGTGGGAGTTGACGCTCAAGTACACCAGCACCCCTGAAGAGTTCGAGGCCCAGCGTCTTGTGCTGCACAAGGAGGCGGCCGAAGTGTTGGGCGTCGAGTGGGACGAGTACTGCGAGATGAACAATCTGGTGGTCTGAAACAAAAACGCCAGCCTCAATCGGGCTGGCGTTTTTTATTGCGCGACAGCCTCAGAGGCTCAGACGCATCGACAGGTCCACCGCCTTCACATCCTTGGTCATCGCGCCAATCGAGATGTAATCCACCCCGGTCTCGGCGATCGGCAGCAGCGTGCTTTCGTTGATCCCGCCGCTGGCCTCCAGTTTGGCCTTGCCGCCGTTCAGGCGCACAGCTTCGCGCATGTCGTCCAGGCTCAGTTCGTCGAGCATGATGATGTCGGCGCCGGCAGCCAGCGCTTCCTTCAGCTCTTCCAGGCTTTCCACTTCGACTTCAACCGGTTTGCCCGGCGCGATCTTGTGCGCGGCGGCGATGGCCTGCGCGATGCCACCGCTGGCGGCAATGTGGTTTTCCTTGATCAGGAACGCATCGTAGAGGCCGATGCGATGGTTGTGGCAACCGCCGCAGGTCACCGCGTATTTCTGCGCCAGACGTAGGCCAGGCAGGGTCTTGCGGGTGTCCAGCAGCTTGACCTGAGTCTGTGCAACGAAATCTGCCAGGAACTGCGCGCGCGTTGCCACGCCGGACAGCAGTTGCAGGAAGTTCAGCGCACTGCGCTCGCCAGTCAGCAGCGAACGCGCCGGGCCTTCCAGATGAAACAGCGGCTGATTGGGTTTGACCCGTTCGCCGTCACGCACCTGCCAATGCACCGCGACACGTGGATCGAGCTGACGGAACACGGTGTCGACCCATGCCGTACCGCAGATAACGGCGTCATCGCGGGTGATGATGGTGGCTTTGGCCAGACGTTCGGCGGGGATCAGTTGCGCGGTGATGTCGCCGCTGCCGATGTCTTCGAGCAACGCACGGCGCACGTTGGCTTCGATTTCGGCGGTCAAATCGGCGAGACGTAGATTCGGCATAACGGGCTCCACAAACTAAGTGCGCCGATTATAGGGGCATGGCAGGAGCCAACCCAAGGCAAGAACTCGCGTGCCTGACTGCATCTGGTCGATTTTCTGTGAGCAAAGCGGCGTTTTTCGTGGTCACTGGAAGGTGTCGCAGGCATAGGGGAAACCCTGACGGCTATAGCGCCCGGGACAAGTTTTGCAAGATAATCCGCCTTGCATTTGACGTCATGGCTTTGACGTTCGTCTGACGCCCCTATTCACCACTGCAGGAGCGAGCCTGCTCGCGAAATTCTGGCAGCGACATTGGTGCGACTGACACACCGCTATCGCGAGCAGGCTCACTCCTACAGGGATTTGCGCTGGTTCACGGCAAGTGTGTTGTGGTCGGTGCACTCGATGTTTGCGACGAGCGGGATCACCGTTTCAGGAGGCTTGGATGCACAAAGACGGGAATGTAGTGCCCTTGTACAAGGCCGCTACCGATCAGGCGAATCACTCGCCGCTCGCCCGCCTGCCTGTGATTCTGCTTCAGGTCCGCGACAAGGCTGCCCAGCAACTGCGCCATGGCTTGCAGGAGTTATTCGATAACGCCGACGACACCCTGTTCGAGATGGCCGACCGGGCGCGCAACGACGTCGAACAGAACATCTTTTTCGAAGCCATGCGCGACCTGCGCCTCAAGCGCAAAAACATTGAACGTGGCTTTCTCGAGCAGTTCTTCGAAGCCTTCGTTGCCCTCATCCAGTACGACGTTGTACAGCAGACGCTGCCCGATTCGCTGATGTTCGAGGATTCGGCGCCGCGTACCGATGACATGGAGCGCAGCGTGGCGGTCGAGACCATGGTCGGCCGTGTGCTCAAACGTGACGGCTTTGCCCTCGACCAACTGACCGCGCGGTTCAACGCGCTGCTTGGCAAACCCATCGACGATCAGCACAACCCGCTCGGCCCGGCGATGCTCTGCGAGTATTTTCTGCAGGCCGGACGTAACCTGGGCGTGGAGATCAAGGTCAAGCTGATCCTGCTCAAACTGTTCGAGCGCTATGTACTCGCGGACACCGAGCCGTTGTACGCCGAAGCCAATCAATTGCTGATCGCCACCGGCGTGTTGCCCGAGTTGAAGCCGGCACCGGCACGACGGGCGGTCGAGCGCGCTGCGGCCAGCATCAGCAGCGAAGAAAGCGATGAGCCTGCGCCCGCCGACGAAGGTGTGCAGGAAGTCTTCGCCGCGCTGCAGGAGCTGCTTCTGCATGTGCGTGGCAGCGTCGCCCCGACCCTGGAGCCGAGCGTTGCGACGCAACCGATCAGCACTCGCGACCTGCTGCGCCTGCTCTCGCACCTGCAGCAATATGTACCGGCACTGGCGGCGCAGGACGACTTCGATCTGCGTAACCAGCTCGAACAGTTGCTGACGCGGGTCAGCGTCAGGAGTGGCAAGTCGCGCATTGTCGACGGTGCCGACGAGGACGTGATCAACCTGATCGCCATGGTCTTCGATTGCATCCTTGAGGATCGCAACCTGCCGGATTCGCTCAAGGCGCTGATCGCCCGTCTGCAGATTCCGATGCTCAAGGTGGCAGTGCTCGACAAGAGCTTCTTCAGCCGCAGCAGCCACCCGGCGCGGCGCCTGCTCAATGAAATCGCCGATGCAGCCATGGGCTGGGGCGATTGCAACGGTGAGGCGCGCGGCAGCCTGTATCTGCGCATCGAACAAGTGGTGCAGCGCTTGCTGAGCGACTTTGGCGATGATCCGGCGATCTTTTCCGAACTGCTCGCCGACTTCCTGGCCTTCACCAGCGATGAGCGTCGACGTAGCGAATTGCTTGAGCAGCGTTTGCGCGATGCCGAAGAGGGACGGGCGAGAACCGAACTGGCGCGCCGGCGCGTCGAGCAGGCGTTGAATCAGGTGCTGCTGGGTAAAGTCCTGCCGCCGTCGGTGGTGACGTTTGTACGCGATGCCTGGAGCAAGGTGTTGCTGCTGACGTGCCTCAAGCATGGCGATCAGTCCGCTGAATGGCAGGCAGATGTGCAGACCATGGAGCAATTGATCTGGAGCGTTCAACGGCATGACGAGGCGGACGCGGGCCCGCGTTTGCTGGCGCTGGTGCCGGGGTTGCTCAAGTCACTGCGTGACGGCCTGAGCAGTTCGGCGTTCGATCCGTTTGCCACCAGCGAATTTTTCAGCGAGCTCGAAGCGCTGCATGTACGGGTACTTGAACCCGCTGCCGAGCAGGCCCCGACCGACGCAGCGACGTTGGTCGAGGTGTCGCAGCACATTATCCTGCGCAGCGCCGACGAGGGGGCGGGCAGCCTGAATCCGACAGGCCTTGCCCATGATGACGCTGGGCTGCGTCAAGTGGAGCAATTGCGCCTGGGCAGTTGGGTCGCTTTCCAGGAGGACGACGAGCACACTCTGCGCTGCAAGCTGGCGGCCATTATTGAAACCACCGGCAAGTACGTGTTTGTCGATCGCACCGGGATGAAAGTGCTGGAGCGCAGCCGCGTCGGCCTGGCCCTCGAGTTCCGGCGTGGCGCGGTACGTGCGCTGGACGACACCTTGTTGTTCGACCGGGCTCTGGAGTCGGTGCTCGGCAATCTGCGGCGACTCAATCGCGGCAAGTGATCGCGCGCCGGGGGTCGATCACGGCATACTGGGCGTCAACACAGTCGGCGTTGAAGGAATCGGTATGCAGTTGGATCCCGCTAGCGGGTGGTGTCACGGGGTGCAGGTCTGCCCATCGCCCAACTTCAATGAACGCCCTGCGGGCGAAATCTCCCTGTTGGTGATCCACAACATCAGCCTGCCACCGGCGCAGTTCGCCACCGGCAAGGTGCAGGAATTTTTCCAGAACCGACTGGATGTCACCGAGCATCCCTATTTTGCAGGGATCGCCGACCTGCGTGTCTCGGCGCATTTTCTGATCGAACGTGACGGCAGCGTCACCCAGTTTGTCTCCTGTCTTGAACGGGCGTGGCACGCTGGCGTCTCGATGTTCGAGGGCCGCGAAACCTGTAACGATTTTTCCGTGGGCATCGAACTCGAAGGCACCGATGATCTGCCATTCACCGATGCGCAGTACCAGGCATTGATCACGCTGACCCGTCAGCTGCAAACGGCATTTCCGGCTATCACCGGCGCCCGCATCTGCGGGCACAGCGACATCGCACCCGGGCGCAAGACCGATCCTGGCCCGGCATTCGACTGGGCGCGTTACCGCGCAGCCCTGGCACAAGAGGAAGGACAATGAGTTTTCTGGTGTTACTGCTGGCGGTCTGGATCGAGAAATTCTCGGCCCTGCGCCATCGGGTTCAACGCGATGGCGGATGGATCCGCGAACTGAACAAACTCGAAACCAGCGCGCGCCTGGGCCAGCGGCCATGGCTGGTGCTGACGATTCTGGTGCTGCTGCCGGTGGCGCTGCTCGGCTTGTTGCTGCTGGTGCTGGAACCTGTGGCGTACGGCTTGCTGGCCTTGCCGGTGCATGTGCTGGTGGTGATTTACGCCTTGGGCCGCGGAGATCTGCTCGGCGGCCTCGGGCCGTTTCGTGATGCCTGGCGCCGCGAAGACCTGCAAGCCGCCGCGCATGTGGCCAAACGTGATCTGGACATCTGCGCCGACAGCGGCGAGCAGTTGCTGGATCGGGTCCAGGGTCATCTGTTGTGGGAGGCCTATCAGAGCTTCTTCGCGGTGATTTTCTGGTACTTCGTGCTCGGTCCGGTGGTGGCGCTGGCTTATCGCTTGCTGGCGCTGGCACAAGAGCACGGCCAGAATCCGGCGCTGGTGGAAAGAGCGGGGCAGTTGCGCCATGCCTTGGACTGGGTGCCGGTGCGCTTGCTTGCTGCCAGTCTGGCTCTGGTCGGCAACTTCGTTGCAGTCAGCCGGGTCATGTTGCATGAGCTGCTGAACTGGAACATCAGCGCTGCGCAACTGATCAACAAGGTCGGGCTGGCAGCCGGCGAGATCCCGCCGCCGGTGGTCGGGCCTGAAGGCATCAACACCCTCGATTGCCTGTGGGAACTGCTGCTGCGCGCGGCGGTGCTGTGGTATGCCGGGTTTGCCTTGTGGACCGTGCTGGTTCACTGATCCCTTGGTGAAATTCAGGTGGTGAGGGGATTCATCCCCTCACCACAAGGTCAGTTGTCAACTCAGGTAGTCGTTAACCTTAAGTTACAAAACCTCCCCTCGATTTAAGCTATACAGAGACAGCGCCCGATAGTGGCTATCTGCTGTCGCCCCGCGCCTGCCAATAAAAACAAGAAAAGCCAAGGGAGACTTCCAGTGAAGAGCTTGCTCTATCCCGCCGTCTCGCTGATGAACCGTCTGAGCTTCGGCATGAAGTTCAGCCTGATCAGCGTGCTGTTCCTGGTGCCGATGCTGGTGACCAATTTTTATCTGGTGCGCGATTCCTATCGTGAATTCCAGGGCACCCGGGTGGAGTTGCAGAGCCTCGACCTGTTGGGCAGTAGCCTGACCCTGCGCCGGGATCTGGAGACTCTCAATAACCTGGTACAAGTAGATGTCATCCTCGGTCAGTCCGGCAAGGCCGGCAATCTCGAAGCGCAGATCAGCAGCCTGGAGCAAACGGTCCTTTCGCGTCTGCAAAGCCTGCAGGCGATGACCGATGATCCTGAGCAGATCAAGGTTTTTGACGGCAAACGCGATGAAATGATCAGCGCGTTCAAGGCTCAGCAGGCGGAAAACTCCCTGCAAAGCAAAAGCGGGATGATCGGCAAACTGCTCGGCAATGCGCAGATCTTCAGCCAGATCATCGCCAGTCAGGCCGGTCTGAGCCGCGACAATCAGGGTGACATCCGTCAGCTCAGCGAACTTGTGACCAACATTACACCGGCCGTGACCCAGACCCTCGGTGAGGGCCGGGCCATCGGCTCGTACTCATTGGGCCAGGGCTTTCTCAACAGTTCGTCGAGCACCCGGTTTGACGAGTTGCTGGCGCAGATCGAAAAACTCCAGGCCGAATACGCCCTGAAACTGGCGGACGCTCTCGACTCCAGCAAAGCCGCGCGCGCAGACCTCAGTACCCAGGCCGACAACAGCAAAACCTCTCTCAAACAGGCCAGCGAACTGTTTGAAGAGAAAGTCGTGGTGGCCGAAACCCTCGATACCCCGTGGCAAGCGTTCTACGACCAGGTCACCGGGCTGATGGACAAGACCTACCAGCTCAACGACGTGACCCTGAAATTCCTCGATACCCAATTGCAGCAACGCCTGGCGCAGAACCGCACGCACATGGTCCTGCAGGCCGTGGCGTTGTCGGTGGTGTTTGTGCTGATTTTCTATCTCTACGGTGGTTTCTACGCGTCGACCCGCACCACGCTCAAGCGCTTGGGGGCGATGATGGACAAGGTCGCGGCCGGTGACATGACGGTCAATTTCGTCGCCCACAGCCGTGATGAACTGGGTGAGTTGGGCGAAGTGTTCAATGGCACCGTGAGGAAGATCCACGACCTGATCGAGCGGGTCGGCCATACCGTGAGCGAAGTCGAGCGCCAGGCCGGGCAGGTGGAAAATGTGTCCGCGCAGAGCAACCAGGCGGTGGCGGGGCAGCGCACGCAGATCGAGCAAGTGGCGACCGCGATGAACCAGATGTCGGCGACCTCGCTGGAAGTGGCCCGCAGCGCGGCGGCAGCGGTGAGCAGTGCCCACAGCGTCAACGATGAAACCATCAGCGGTCGTGGATTGGTCGAGTCGCAGCAGGGCAGCATTGCCGCGCTGGCCAGCGAGATCGATCAGTCCGTGCGGGTGATCAACCAGTTGGCCAGTGACAGCCAGTCGATCAGCCGCGTATTGGAGGTGATCAAGAGTATCGCCGAGCAAACCAACCTGTTGGCGCTCAACGCCGCCATCGAAGCGGCCCGTGCCGGTGAACAGGGTCGTGGGTTTGCCGTGGTGGCGGACGAGGTGCGTACCTTGGCCAAGCGCACCCAGCAATCGACCGAAGAAATCGAACAGATGATTGCCAAGCTGCACGGTGGAGTCGGCGCGGCGGTGAAAGCCATGGGCGTCAGCCATCAGATGGCCAGCGGCACGGTCGGGCAGTCGGAAAAGGTCCAGCAGGCGCTGGAAAATATCCTGGGTGCGGTGGGCATGATCGTCGATCAGAACCAGCAGATCGCCGCTGCCGTGGAACAACAGACCGCCGTGGCGCACGACATCGACCAGAACATCGTCGAGATCAACCGCGCCGGCGAGCGCACGGCCCAAGGTGCGCATCAGACGGAAGATGCCAGCCGGGCACTGTCGGTGCAGGTGGTGGAGCTCAAGCAGTTGATCAGCGCATTTCGCGTCTGAGGCCTGCGCGCCACCCTTAGGCAGATAACCTGTGGTGAGGGGATTCATCCCCGATGGGACGCGAAGCGTCCCCCATGTCTGTAAGTGATCAGGGACTGCTGCGCAGTCCATCGGGGATGAATCCCCTCACCACAGGCTCATTCAAACAGGGGCAGCAGGGCAAATGTCCGAACATTTTGTAATGCTTTGATACTTACGCTTGTAAGCCAATTCCTGTTTTCTTTCGGCGACTGGCTTTTCGTCATTAATGAGCCAGTATTCCTGTTCCGCTGATTGCGTCGAGGAGGCCGCTCATGTCCGTTGCAACCTTGGGAATCCAGGGCCGTTGTGCACATTGCCAGACTACGCAGCAGCTCAAACCATGGCAGCTCAACGCCATTGCGATCAACGAGCAGTTCACCTGTGCGCACTGCCAGAAAAGCCTGGAGTTGCGCTGCCCGAAACAGATCAAACGCTTCAGATCCCTCGATTCGCTGGGACTGTTGCGCTTCAGTGCGTCGTTAACGGTGTGCACTGCGTTGCTGGTGGCGCTGGTCATGGAGTGGATCGGGTTGCTCAGCGTGAGTGAACAACTGAACGCTTCGCTGATCGTGCTTTTCGTGTACTTCGCGTTGCTGCGCTTTGTTCACCATCGCCAGCACATGACTTTGATCCTCGACGCGGCCAAGGCCCACGCCGACTGATTACCAGCCGAACACTTCGGCGCAGTTGGCAGTACTGGCCGCCGCCAGTTGTTCTGCACTGATATTCATCAACTCAGCCAGTGCCGCACAGATTGCCGGCAAGTGAGCGGGGCTGTTGCGCTGGCCGGGGAACATCGCGGGGGCCATGTCCGGCGAGTCGGTTTCCAGCACGATCGACTCCAGCGGCAGATCCGCCAGTACCCGATGCATGCGCAACGCCTGTGGCCAGGTCGGTGCGCCGCCCAGCCCCAGTTTGAATCCGAGTCTGATGTATTCGCGTGCCTCTTCACGGCTGCCGGCGAAGGCGTGGATGATGCCGGCACGTTTGAGTTTGAAGCGCTTGAGCGTGGCAATCACCGCCGCGTGGCTGCGGCGTACGTGGATCAGCGCCGGCAGTTCGAAATCCGCCGCCAGTTGCAGTTGCGCGTCGAACAGCGCCTGCTGGCGTTCGCGGTCGAGGGATTCGATGAAGTAATCCAGGCCGATCTCGCCCACTGCACACAACTGCCGATGGCCGCGCAGGCGGGTCAGCCAGTCGCCCAGCGCGGTCAGATCCTGCGGGCGATGCTGATCGAGATACACCGGGTGCAGACCGAACGCCGCGTACAGCTCGGCATCGCTTTGCACCAGATCCCACACCCGTTGCCAGTTGCCCTCATAGACCCCCAGCACCACCATCCGCCGCACCCCGAGGGCACGGCTTTCGGCGAGCAGCGCCGCGCGGTCGGCGTCGAAGTCGGGAAAATCGAGGTGGGTGTGGCTGTCGATCAGCTCCACGGCTCAGTTCCGGTGAATACGCTGCTTGAAGGTACGGGCAATGGCCTGCACGCCGGGCTTGTACTCCGACTGTTCGACCGCAGCCAGCGCCAGTTCCAGCGCCTTGTCGGCGATCAACCGGTGCTGCTGGGCCATGGCGTTGACCGGCAACGGCAGGAAGTCCAGCAACTGCGTGTCACCGAAGGTGCCGAGACGCAGCGGCCGGGATTTGAGCGGGAAATCATGCAGCGCATCGAACACGCCCTGCAGCAGCACGTAGGAAGTGGTCACCAGCGCATCCGGCAAATGCCCCAGACGTTGCAGGAGTTCTTCCATCAACTGCTTGCCGCACTCGCGGCTGAAGGATTCGGTGTGTTCGACCAGCACTTCGCCTTTGAAGTCGACCAGCGCTTCTCTGAAACCGGCGGCCCGTTCCTGGCTGATGCTCAGCTCCGGGCGGGCGCCCAGCAACACGATCTGTTTGGGCTGCGGGTCGAGCAGGCTTTGGGTCAGGTGCAGGCTGGCTTCGCGGTCGTCACTGATCACCGAGCAGAAATGCTCGGGTTCCATGACTCGGTCGATGGCGATGATCGGCAAGCCCTTGGCCTGCAACTGACGGTAGCTGTCGTCGCCGGCCGGCAAGCAACTGGCGACGATCAGCGCATCGCAACGGCGGGCGCGGAACAGTTGCAGCAGTTGGCGTTCGCTGTCCGGCGCATCGTCGGAGCTGGCGATCAGCAACTGATAACCACGTGCCCGCGCACCTTGCTCCAGCAGCTTGGCGATCCGCGCGTAACTGGGGTTTTCCAGATCCGGCAGAATAAAGCCCAGCGTGCGCGTGTGCCGACTGCGCAGCCCGGCTGCTTGTGGGTTGGGCGTGAAGCCGTGTTGTTCGACGACCGCACGCACCCGCTCGACCGTGGCGTTGCTGATGCGTTGCTGTTCGGCCTTGCCGTTGATGACGTAGCTGGCGGTGGTCACGGACACTCCGGCCAACCGCGCGATATCACTGAGTTTCAACCCGGTATTTCCTTGTTTTTTCGAGCTAGCCCCGACATTTTCGCCAATCCTACCCGATTAGGGCAGGCGACTATTGTCGCAGCGCATCCGACAAGTTGGACTTCAAGGATGAGACATTATCGAGTAACGTGCCGATCAATCTAGATTAAACGTTTCAGCAAGCGTATTTTCTACGTTTTAGACGCCTTTGGCCGGTTCTGCCGTGAAACCGCCAAAACTGCCCCTGAAAAGGATGGCCTACAGCGCCTAAGCTGCAAACAATTCAAAACAATACCTGGCGTCATCAGGCGCCAAAAAGGAGATCGCATGCTCGAGCTCACTATAGAGCAGATATCCATGGGCCAATCGGCTGTGGATAAACCCGCCGCCCTGCAATTGCTCGCCAATCACCTGGTCGCCGATGGTCTGGTTGCCGATGGCTACCTCGCCGGCTTGCAGGCCCGGGAAGCCCAGGGCTCGACCTTTCTCGGTCAAGGTATTGCCATTCCCCACGGTACGCCCGAAACCCGTGATCAGGTATTCGCCACCGGCGTGCGCCTGATGCAGTTTCCCGAGGGCGTGGATTGGGGCGATGGGCAGATCGTTTATCTGGCGATCGGCATCGCGGCCAAATCCGACGAACACCTGCGCCTGCTGCAACTGCTGACCCGTGCCCTCGGCGAAACCGATCTTGGTCAGGCGTTGCGTCGCGCGAGCTCGCCGCAAGCGCTGCTGAAACTGCTGCAAGGTGCGCCGCAGGAACTGGCGCTGGATGCGCAGATGATCGGCCTCGGCGTGTCGGCTGACGATTTTGAAGAATTGGTCTGGCGTGGCGCGCGTCTGCTGCGGCAGGCCGATTGTGTGAGCAACGGCTTTGCCGGTGTGTTGCAGCAAGTCGAAGCGCTGCCGTTGGGCGATGGCCTGTGGTGGCTGCACAGCGAGCAGACCGTCAAGCGTCCGGGCCTGGCGTTCGTCACCCCGGACAAACCGATGCGTTACCTCGGCCAGCCGCTCAGCGGTCTGTTCTGTCTGGCCAGTTTGGGTGAGGCGCATCAGGCGCTGCTCGAACGTCTGTGCGCGTTGCTCATCGAAGGTCGCGGCCATGAATTGGGCCGCGCCACCAGCAGCCGCAAGGTCCTCGAAGTGCTCGGCGGCGAACTGCCAGCCGACTGGCCGAGCGCACGCATCGCCTTGGCCAACGCCCACGGTTTGCACGCGCGCCCGGCGAAGATCCTCGCGCAACTGGCGAAGAGTTTCGACGGCGAAATCCGCGTGCGTATCGTCGACAGCCAGGACAGCGCCGTGTCGGTGAAGAGCCTGAGCAAGCTACTCAGCCTCGGCGCCCGTCGCGGTCAGGTGTTGGAGTTGATCGCTGAACCGAGTATCGCTGCCGACGCCTTGCCGGCACTGTTGGCCGCTATCGAAGAAGGCCTGGGTGAAGAGGTAGAACCGCTGCCAGCCGTGAGCCAGCAGCGCGAAGTCATTGCCGATATCGCCGAAGTGCTGGTCGCCCCGGCGTCCGGCGCGCAGTTGCAGGCGATTCCTGCGGCGCCGGGCATTGCCATCGGGCCTGCGCACATTCAGGTGCAGCAAACCATCGATTACCCGTTGCGTGGCGAGTCCGCCGCCATCGAACGCGAGCGCCTCAAGCAAGCGCTGAGCGATGTGCGCCGCGATATTCAGGGTTTGATCGAACGCAGTAAAGCCAAAGCGATCCGCGAGATATTCATCACCCATCAGGAAATGCTCGACGACCCGGAATTGACCGATGAAGTCGACACCCGCCTCAAGCAAGGCGAAAGCGCCGAAGCGGCGTGGATGGCGGTGATCGAAGCGGCGGCCAGACAACAGGAATCTTTGCTGGACGCGTTGCTCGCTGAGCGGGCGGCGGATCTGCGTGACATCGGTCGTCGGGTGCTGGCGCAACTCTGCGGCGTGCAGACCCCGAACGAGCCGGAGCAACCGTACATTCTGGTGATGGACGAGGTTGGTCCCTCGGACGTGGCGCGGCTCGATCCGGCCCGAGTGGCCGGTATTCTCACCGCTCGCGGCGGCGCCACCGCGCACAGTGCCATCGTCGCCCGTGCCCTCGGGATTCCGGCGCTGGTGGGCGCCGGCGCTGCGGTGTTGCTGCTGAAGTCGGGCACGCCGTTGCTGCTCGACGGCCAGCGCGGTCGCCTGCATGTCGACGCCGATGCCGCGACCCTGCAGCGCGCCGCCGAAGAACGCGACACCCGTGAGCAGCGCCTCAAGGCTGCCGCCGAACAACGTCATCAACCGGCGCACACCACTGACGGTCATGCCGTGGAAGTCTTCGCCAATATCGGTGAAAGCGCCGGTGTCACCGCTGCGGTAGAGCAGGGCGCCGAAGGCATTGGTCTGCTGCGCACCGAACTGATTTTCATGGCGCACCCGCAGGCGCCGGACGAAGCGACTCAGGAAGCCGAATACCGCCGCGTCCTCGACGGTCTCGCCGGACGACCGCTGGTGGTGCGTACGTTGGACGTCGGCGGCGACAAACCGCTGCCGTATTGGCCGATCGCCAAGGAAGAAAACCCGTTCCTCGGCGTGCGCGGCATTCGCCTCACGTTGCAGCGTCCGCAGATCATGGAAGCGCAACTGCGCGCCTTGCTGCGTTCGGCGGACAACCGGCCGTTGCGCATCATGTTCCCGATGGTCGGCAGCGTTGAAGAGTGGCGTCAGGCCCGCGACATGACCGAGCGTCTGCGTGTGGAAATTCCGGTCGCTGATCTGCAACTGGGGATCATGATCGAAGTGCCTTCCGCCGCATTGCTGGCGCCGGTACTGGCCAAGGAAGTCGACTTCTTCAGCGTCGGCACCAATGACCTGACGCAATACACCCTGGCCATCGACCGTGGTCACCCGACGCTCTCGGCTCAGGCCGATGGCTTGCATCCGGCGGTGTTGCAACTGATCGACATCACTGTGCGCGCCGCGCATGCCCATGGCAAATGGGTCGGCGTGTGCGGCGAACTGGCGGCGGACCCGCTGGCGGTGCCGGTACTGGTCGGCCTCGGCGTCGATGAGCTGAGCGTGTCCGGACGCAGCATCGCCGAAGTCAAGGCACGCATCCGCGAACTCAGCCTGACCCAGGCGCAAACCCTTGCTCAACAAGCCCTCACCGTGGGCAGTGCGAACGAAGTACGTGCATTAGTGGAGGCCCTGTAATGGCCAAGATTCTCACCCTGACCCTCAACCCGGCGCTGGACCTCACGGTCGAGCTGCCACGTCTGGAGGCCGGTCAGGTCAACCGCAGCGACGAGATGCACACCCATGCCGCCGGCAAGGGCGTGAACGTCGCGCAAGTGCTCGCGGACCTCGGGCATCAACTGACGGTCAGCGGCTTTCTCGGCGAAGACAATCTGCAAGCCTTTGAAACCTTGTTCGCCAAGCGCGGCTTTGTCGACGCGTTCATCCGCGTGCCGGGGGAGACGCGCAGCAACATCAAGGTCGCTGAGCACGACGGCCGTATCACCGACATCAATGGCCCGGGCCCGGTGGTCGACGCGGCGGCGCAGCAGGCATTGCTCGAGCGGCTGGTGCAGATTGCACCGGGGCACGATGCGGTGGTGGTCGCCGGCAGTTTGCCGCGCGGTGTCACGGCGCAGTGGTTGCGCGAGCTGATCGAACGCCTGAACGGACTTGGTCTGAAAGTCGCCCTCGACAGCAGCGGCGAAGCCTTGCGCGCGGCCATTGAAGCGCGCCCGTGGCTGATCAAACCGAACACCGAGGAGCTTGCCGATGCGCTCGATTGCGATGTGGTTTCGCACGCCGCCGAAGCGCAGGCTGCGGCGTGCCTGCATGCCAAGGGCATCGAGCACGTAGTGATTTCCCATGGTGCCGACGGCGTGAACTGGTTCAGCGTTGGTTCGGCGCTGCATGCCACGCCGCCCAAGGTCACGGTCGCCAGCACGGTGGGTGCCGGTGACTCGTTGCTGGCAGGCATGCTCCACGGTTTGCTCAGTGCCGAGACGCCCGAGCAGACCTTGCGCAGCGCCACGGCGATTGCCGCGATGGCGGTGACGCAAATCGGTTTCGGCATCAACGATGCGGCGCAACTGGCGCAGCTCGAACAGGGCGTACGCGTGCGTCCCCTGACAGAACAATAAGAGGGTTTGTCATGAAGTTAGCCATTGTCACGGCCTGCCCGAACGGTATGGTCACCAGTGTGCTGTGCGCCCGCCTGCTCGACGCGGCGGCCCAGCGTCAGGGCTGGAGCACCAGCGTTGAAGTGGTGGATGCGGCGCACCCGGAACGTGAACTGTCGGCCGCGACCATCGCGGCGGCGGAGTGGGTGCTGCTGGTGGTCACCGGCGATCTCGACATGAAGCGTTTCGTCGGCAAGCGCGTGTTCCGCATAGCCCCGGCGCAAGCGCTGCAGGATGTCGAAGCGGTTCTGCGCCGTGGTGCTGAAGAGGCCGAAGTTTACGTCGCCGCCGACGCTGCCCCGGCAGCCGCTGCGCAACGTGCACCGCGCATCGTCGCGATCACCGCGTGCCCGACCGGCGTCGCCCACACCTTCATGGCCGCTGAAGCGTTGCAGCAAACGGCCAAGCGTCTGGGCTATGAACTGCACGTCGAAACGCAAGGTTCGGTCGGCGCGAAAACCCCGCTCAGCGCGACAGCGATTGCCGAGGCTGACGTGGTGTTGCTGGCGGCGGATATCGAAGTCGCCACCGAGCGTTTCGCCGGCAAGAAAATCTACCGTTGCGGCACCGGGATTGCCTTGAAGCAGTCCGAAGCCACACTGAAAAAAGCCCTCGCCGAAGGTCAGGTGGAGAGCGCCGCGAATGACGGCAAGGCTCCGGCCAAGCAAGAGAAAACCGGGGTCTACAAACATCTGCTGACCGGCGTGTCGTTCATGTTGCCGATGGTGGTGGCGGGCGGTCTGATGATCGCGTTGTCGTTCGTGTTCGGCATCACCGCGTTCAAGGAAGAGGGCACGCTGGCGGCGGCGCTGATGCAGATCGGCGGCGAGACCGCGTTCAAGCTGATGGTGCCGCTGCTTGCCGGCTACATCGCCTATTCGATCGCCGACCGTCCGGGCCTGGCGCCGGGGATGATCGGTGGTTTGCTCGCCAGTACGCTGGGGGCAGGGTTCATTGGCGGTATCGTTGCCGGGTTTATCGCCGGGTATGTGGCCAAAGCCATCAGTCGCTACGTCGCCTTGCCGCAGAGTCTTGAAGCGCTGAAACCGATTCTGATCATCCCGTTGTTCGCCAGCCTGATCACCGGTTTGGTGATGATCTACGTGGTCGGCAAACCGGTTGCCGGCATGCTCGCGGCGCTCACACATTTTCTCGACAGCATGGGCACCACCAACGCGATCCTGCTCGGCGTGTTGCTCGGCGGCATGATGTGCGTCGACCTTGGCGGGCCGATCAACAAGGCGGCGTATGCGTTCTCGGTGGGGCTGCTGGCCTCGCAGAGTTATGCACCGATGGCCGCGACCATGGCCGCCGGGATGGTGCCGCCGATCGGGTTGGGCATCGCCACCTTCATCGCCCGGCGCAAGTTCGCCCAGACCGAGCGCGAAGCCGGTAAAGCGGCGCTGGTGCTGGGGCTGTGTTTCATCTCCGAAGGGGCGATTCCGTTTGCCGCCAAAGACCCGTTGCGGGTGATCCCGGCGAGCATTGCCGGTGGTGCTTTGACCGGTGCACTGTCGATGTACTTCGGCTGCAAACTGATGGCGCCGCACGGTGGCCTGTTTGTGCTGGCGATCCCGAATGCGATCAATCATGCGCTGTTGTATCTGCTGGCGATTGTCGCGGGGAGTTTGTTGACGGCGGTGGTTTACGCGACGGTCAAACGCCCGGAAGCGGTGGAGCTGGCGATGGAACCTGCCAAAGCCTGACACCCCTCCCCCTGTAGGAGTGAGCCTGCTCGCGATAGCAATCTGTCAGAGACATCGATGTTGACTGACACACCGCTATCGCGAGCAGGCTCACTCCTACAAGAGGAGGGTGTCATGGCAGGGTCATACAGCCGTGCTTAAGTTTTCCTTTTTCAGGGAGAACACCATGAGCGATTTCAATCCGGGTCGTCGGCGAGTCATGCAGGTGGTCGGTGCCGGTCTGTTGATGCCGGGGCTGGCGCCGGCGGTGATTGCCTCGGTCAAGGATCGGCCACAACTGACGGATGGCGTGCAGTCCGGTGACCTGCAAGGCGACCGCGCGATGATCTGGAGCCGCAGCGACCGTCCGGCGCGGATGGTGGTCGAGTGGGACACGCGCAGCCAGTTTCGCCACCCGCGCCGGGTGGTCTCGGCGCTGGCCGATGCGCGCAGCGATTTCACCGCCCGGGTTGAACTCACCGGGCTGCCCGCCGATCAGGCGATTTTCTATCGGGTGTATTTCAAGGACGCGCAAACCGGCGTCGCCAGCGAGCCGTGGCTCGGTCACTTGCGCAGCGCACCGACCGCGCGGCGCAATATTCGCTTTGTGTGGAGCGGTGACACCGTCGGCCAGGGCTTCGGCATCAACCCGGACATCGGCGGCATGCGCATCTACGAATCCATGCGCTTGCGCCTGCCGGACTTCTTTATCCACAGCGGCGACACCATCTACGCCGACGGCCCGGTGCCGGCGCAGTTGACCACCGAGGGTGGTCGCGTGTGGCGCAACCTCACCACCGAAGCCAAGAGCAAAGTCGCCCAGACGCTGGATGACTATCGCGGCAATTACCGCTACAACCTGATGGACGAAAACATCCGCCGCTTCAACGCCGAAGTGCCGCAGATCTGGCAGTGGGACGACCACGAGGTGGTGAACAACTGGTCGCCGGGCAAGCAGCTCGACGAGCGTTATCAGGAAAAAGATATCCACACCCTGGTCGGCCGTGCACGCAAGGCCTGGCTGGAATATTCGCCCATGCGCCTGCAGGCGGCCGACGGTGGCGGGCGGGTTTATCGCAAGCTCAGTTACGGGCCGATGCTCGACGTATTCGTCCTCGACATGCGCAGCTATCGCGGTGCCAATGATGACAATCTCGGCGCGGCAAAACCGTTCCTCGGGCGTGAGCAACTGGACTGGCTCAAGCGTGGCTTGAAGCACTCCAAAGCGCAGTGGAAGGTGATCGCCGCTGACATGCCGATCGGCCTCGGTGTGCCGGACGGTGAAGTCAGCCCGGGCGTTGCGCGCTGGGAAGCAGTGGCCAACGGTGATCCCGGCCCGGCTCAGGGGCGTGAACTGGAAGTCGCCGAGCTGCTCGGTTTTCTGCGGGCGCAGCAAGTGCGCAATTTCGTGTTCCTCACCGCCGACGTGCATTACTGCGCGGCGCATCACTACCACCCGGAGCGTGCGGCGTTTCAGGATTTCGAGCCGTTCTGGGAGTTTGTCGCGGGACCGTTGAACGCCGGGAGTTTCGGGCCCAATCCACTGGACAAGACCTTTGGCCCGGAAGTGGTGTTCCAGAAAGCACCGCCCACCCAGAATGCTTCGCCGTTTGCCGGGTTTCAGTTTTTTGGTGAGGTGAATATCGAAGGGCAGAGCGGGGAGATGAGCGTGGTGTTGCGGGATTTGAATGGGGTGAGCGTGTTTGAGCAGAAGTTGCAGCCGGTGTGATTTAACCGGCACTGCAACTTCCTTGTGGGAGCGGGCTTGCTCGCGAAGACGTCATGTCAGTCGACAGCGACTCCGCTGACACACCGCGTTCGCTGACACACCGCGTTCGCGAGCAAGCCCGCTCCCACAGGAGGGTGAGTAATCTCAGTAAACATCCCGGCGGTAGCGGCCCTGTTCGATCAGGCGTTCGACTTCGGCGGCGCCGAGGATGTCGTTGAGCACCTGGTCCACGCCGGAGGCCATGCCTTGCAGGCTGCCGCAGATATAGATCACCGCACCGTCGGCCAACCATTTCTTCAGCTCGTTAGCGGATTCGCGCAGGCGATCCTGCACGTAGATTTTCTGCGCCTGATCCCTTGAAAACGCCAGGTCCAGTCGCGCCAGGTCGCCATTGATCAACCACTCTTCCAGCTCCGCCCGGCAGAGGAAATCGTGCTGACGATTGCGCTCGCCGAACAGCAGCCAGTGGCGCTGCTGACCGTCGGCGATGCGTGCCTTGAGCAGGCTGCGCAACCCGGCAAGGCCGGTGCCGTTACCCAGCAGAATCATCGGCACTGGTTGGTTCGGCAGGTGGAAGCCACTGTTGCGGCGCACGCGCAGGCTGATGCTGCCGCCCACCGGCGCATGCTCGGTCAGCCAGCCGGAACCGATGCCGAGGCTGCCATCGCTGTGTTGCTCCTGACGCACGATCAGCTCCAGCACACCGTCAGCGGCGATCGAGGCAATCGAGTACTCGCGCATCGCCAGCGGCACCATTGCATCGACCAGCGCCTGCGCGTGCAGGCCGACCAGATGTGCGCGGTGTTCAGGCAGTTGGCGCGAGGCGAGGGCGACTTCCAGTGGCTCTTCGAGGCCGTTGACCTTCACACGGGTTTCGCCACGAATGCCGAGGCCGTCGAGGAAATGCTCGACCGCCCACGCGCAATTGCGCGGCAGCACTTCCACCAGGTCGCCGGCCAGCCAGCTGCTGGTGCTCGGTGCGCTCAGGCCCAACAGGTAAACCGGTGCACCGCTGCTGTCGGGATTCAGCAGTTCACGGCGCACCAGCGTCCAGTTTTCGTAGCTCGGCGCTTGCCAGGTGTCGACCGGCGTTTGCCCGGTGAGCAGCCCGAGCTGAGTCTGCCAGTGACGCAGGGCGTACGGGTCGCCGCTGTCGACTTCGACCGGGGCGAACAGGGTCTTGCCGCCGTGCTCGCTCAACCACTGATGCAGGCGTCGGGCGAAGCCGCAGAAATGCGAATACTGGCGGTCGCCCAGACCCAGTACGGCGTAGTTCAGGCCCTCGAGGCTGGCGGCGTTGCGCAGCACTTTACGTTCGAAGCCGCGAGCGCTGTCCGGTGCTTCACCGTCGCCGAAGGTGCTGACCACGAACAGCGCGTTGTTCGATTCGCGCAGATCCTGCGTGCTGACATCTGCCAGCGGCTGGACCTTCACCGGCAATCCGGCGGCCTGCAATTGCCCGGCGGTCTGCCACGCCAGTTGTTCGGCGAAACCACTTTGGCTGGCGAAACCGATCAGCCATCCGGGTGCATTGCCGGCCGGTTGTTCGAGGCCTTTGCGTGCGTCCTGAACCTGTTTTTTCTTGCGCCGACGGTCGAGGTACAGCAACCACCCGGTGATGAAAAACAGCGGCATGCACACAGCGGCCAGGGTGATGATGATTCGTCCGACGAGGCCGAAATAGCTGCCGACGTGCAGCGCGTAAATGCTGGTCAGCAGTTGCGCCTTGAAGCTCTTGTCGGCGTAGCGGTCGACGCGTTTGACCACCCCGGTGGCCGGGTCGAGGGTGATCTGGTTCAACGCGCGATCATGTGGCGAGCTGTCGAGCAGGTAGAACACGGTCGCCGGTTGCCCGGCGACCGGCGGCATGCGGATATTGTAGGCCGACAGGCCGGGACCGGCCGCGCTGTAGATGCTGCTCCACATCGCCGCGTAGTCGGCGGTCGGTGCCGGACCTTCCGGCGCCGGGCCGCGACCACCGCGCACGCGCTCGTTTTGCGGCGCGTCGGAAAACAGTCTGGTCAGGCCCTTGTTGTACCACTCGTACGACCAGGACAACCCGGTCAACGCCAGCAGCAGATACACCAGCAGGCACCAGGTGCCGGCCACCGAGTGCAAATCCCAGTTGAAGCTGCGGCCCTTTTTCTTCCAGTCCAGGGTCAGCCACACGCGCCAGCTGTTCCACTGTCGCGGCCAGCGCAGGTACAGCCCGGAGAGGCAGAAGAACAACAGGATCAGGGTGCAGGCGCCGGTGATGTTGCGCCCGGTATCACCCATCGCGAGGAAACGGTGCAGTTGCAGCATCAGGCCGAAGAAATCCTGGCCTAGGGCATCGCCCATGAACTCGCCGGTGTACGGATCGAAATAGCGCATCTCGCCACGGCGCTCGCCTGTGGGCGGGGTGAAGTAGACGCGCGCGGCGTTGCCGCTGTCGGTCTCGACCCAGAGCATCGCGACCTTTTTGCCGGAGGTCGCTTCGATGTGTTCCACCAACTCGACTGGGGGCAGGACGCCGGCGACCTGTTTTTCCACCTGCAACACCGATGGGTTCAGCGCCCGCAGAATTTCGTCCTGAAACGAATAGGCGGCACCGGTAATGCCCATCAGGGCCAGCACCAGCCCGGCAGTGATGCCAAAAAACCAGTGCAGCTGGAACAGGGTTTTCTTCAACACGTCGCTCGCCTTGTTCGTTCAAAAATGTGTCATCACGGCGCGCATTATGCCGTGGGTTGTCGAGAGCTTCTTTGATTACGCACAAAGGCCCCGTTCAAATGAATGAACGGGGCCATGATCTTGCGGCGCATACCTTTGCAGGAGTGAGTCTGCTCGCGATAGCGGTGGATCAGTCAATCCATTCGCTGGCAGACACGACCTCATCGCAAGCAGGCTCACTCCTACAGGTTCTCCCGCATTTACAGCGTTGGTCAGAAGTGGAAGTTGGTGCTCAACAGCGCCGTACGGCCCGCCGCCTGGTTGGCGAAGTGGGTCGAGAAGGCTTTGTCGTAGTAGGTTTCGTTGGTCAGGTTCTGTACGTTGAGTTGCAGGTCGACATTCTTGCTCAGCTTGTAGGCCGCCATGGCGTCGTAACGCACATACGAGTCGACCATGGTGGTGTTGGCCACGCTGCCGAATACGTCATCGACATAGAACGCACCGCCACCGATGGTCAGCTTTGGCGTGACCTGATAAGTGGTCCACAGGCTGGCGCTGTTTTTCGGTGTGTTAGGCAGCTCGTTGCCGTTGTTGGCTTTGTTGGCCGGCAGGTCACCACCGTCCACTTGCTCGCTGTCCATGTAGGCGTAACCGGCGAACACCTGCCACTTGTCGGTGAGCTTGCCGCTGGCCGACAGTTCCAGACCTTGCACACGAGTCTTGCCGACGTTTTCGTACGAGGTGGTATCGACTTGAACGCGCGCGTTGTCTTTCTCGGTGCGGAAGATGTCGGCCGTCAGCGACAAACGATCATTGAGCAAGTCCCACTTGGTGCCGATTTCGTAGTTCCTGGTGGTTTCCGGCTCCATGTCGCTGCTCAGCAGGTTGCCGCTGCGATCAGTGGTGCCGCCCAGCGGGTTGCCGTCCATGCCTTCACCCAGGGTGCTGCCCGGTGGTGTGGCGGAGGTGGCATACGAGGCGTAGATGCTGCCGTTTGGCGCCGGCTTGTAGACCACGCCGAACTGGCCGGTGACGAACTCGCTGGTGTCCTTGCCCTTGGACTCGACGCCTTTGGTCACGACGGTCGCGCCCGAGCCATCGTAGGTACGGTATTTAGTGTCGAAATGGTCGTAACGCAAGCCCATGTTCACCAGCCACTGTTCGGACAACTCCAGGGTATCGAACGCGTACAGTGCGTAGGTGTTGGCCTTGGTGTCGGTACCGGCGTAGTTGCGCGAGATCGCGCCGTTCCACGGATCGCCCGGGTTCGGGTTCGACAGCGAGGTGCAGTTGTAGCCGCTGGACGCGCCGATCATCGACGGGGTGCAGTTGGTGCTGGCGTTACCCGGCGAACCTGGCGTGGTGTCGGTGTTGACGTTGTACGAAGATTTCTGGCTTTGCTCGTAGGTGTATTCGACACCGGTGGAGAAGCTGTTCTTGAAGCCGGCGACGTAGAAGTTGCCGAACAGGTCGGTCTGGTTGGTGGTGGTCTCGGTGTTGCTCACCCGAGTGTTGGCCCGCCGCCAGACACTGCCGTTGTTGACGTTGCCCTTGCTGTCGTCCGGCTGGGTCAGGATGTAGTCCTGCATGCTGGTGCCGTGACGCAGGGTGTTCTTGATGGTCAGCGAGTCGCTCAGATCGTGCTCGATGGCGAAGGTCGCGGTGTCGGTGCGGCCCTTGCGGAAGTCGCGACCGTCCAGTCCATAGAAATTGCTGTGATCGCCACCCGAGTACGGTTTGTCCGGGTTGGACTTCGTGCGTGCAGCCGAACCACCGGCTGGAATGGTGTACGGAATGCCCGAGTCCGGAGTGTCGTTGCTTTCGAGATGGTAGTAATCGAGATTGACGCGGGTGTCGGTGCCGAGACCGAACGCCAGGGACGGGGCGATACCCCAGCGGTCGTAATCGACGCTGTCACGACCGGCGACGTTGCTTTCGTGGCTCATCAGGTTCAAACGGCCGGCAGCGGTGTCGCTGAACTGGTAGTTGCCGTCCAGTGTGTAGCGCTGAGTCTGGTCGGAACCCCAGGTGAAACCACCGTCGAACGAGTTGCCCAGGTGCGCTTTCTTGCTCACCAGGTTGATGCTGCCGCCGGCCGCGCCGCGACCGCCGATAGCCGAGTTCGGGCCCTTGCTGACTTCGATGTTTTCCACGGCGAAGATTTCGCGGCTCTGCGAACCGGTGTCACGCACGCCGTCGAGGTAGGTGTCGCCCTGGGCGTCGAAACCACGGATGAAGGGACGGTCGCCCTGCGGGTTGCCGCCTTCACCTGCGCCGAAGGTAATGCCAGGCACGGTACGCAGCGCGTCCTGCATGTTCAGGGCGCCAGTGTCTTTCAAAACCTGTTGCGGGATCACGGTTACCGAGCGCGGCGTGTCGACCAGCGGTGCGGTGTACTTGGGCGAGGAGGCTTTTTCGACCTGGTAGGACGTCGAGTCCTGTGCTTGGCCGGTGATGGCGGTAGCGTCCAGGGCGATGGCATTGCCGGAGGCTTTGCTGTCGGTCTTCTCGGCGGCGAACACCATGTGTCCAGCGGAACCGGCGGTGATGGCGACACCAATGGCCGAAGCGAGCAGACGTGGTGAACTGACCGGCAATTGTGCGTATTGACGTGACATTTTTGTTTCCCCTCCCCAAGGATTTGAGGTCGCGGAATATAGGGTAAACAGGTATTCGTATCAATTGCGAAATATTGTTATTCGCGACGAATTTACATTCTTTACAATTTGACCTTACGGTTTTTGCCGATTCATCCGTCGTGCGGGTTTTACACAGCCAATAAGAATCAATACCATTGGCGCCTCTTTGCCATCAGGTGACATCGCCATGCTGCTGCACATCCCCGGACTGTTCGCCAAAGACGAAGTGCAGCGTATTCGCGAAGCTCTGGAGCAGGCCGACTGGGCCGATGGCAAAATCACCGCCGGTTATCAATCAGCCAAGGCCAAGCACAATCTGCAGCTGCCGGAAGGCCATCCTCTGGCCAAGGAAATCGGCGCGGCGATGCTCGAACGGCTGTGGAAAAATCCGCAGTTCATGTCCGCAGCGCTGCCGCACAAAGTATTCCCGCCGTTACTCAACTGCTACACGGCGGGTGGCAGTTTCGATTTTCACATCGACAATGCCGTGCGCCAGCCCAAGGGCAGCATCGAGCGAGTGCGCACTGATCTGTCGGCCACGCTGTTTTTCAGTGAGCCTGCTGATTACGACGGTGGCGAGCTGGAAATCCAGGACACCTTCGGTACCCAGCGAGTGAAACTGCCGGCCGGCGACCTGGTGCTGTACCCGGGCAGCAGCTTGCACAAGGTCAACGCCGTCACCCGCGGTGCGCGCTACGCGTCATTTTTCTGGACGCAAAGCCTGGTGCGCGAAGACAGCCAGCGCGCGCTGCTGTTCGAAATGGACGGAGCGATCCAGCAACTGACACAAGACATGCCCGATCACCCGTCGCTGATCCGCCTCACCGGCACCTATCACAACCTGCTGCGGCGCTGGGTCGAGGTATGAGTTTCCTGCTGCGTCGCGAGGAAGTCCTCAGCGGCGAACAACTCAGAGTCATGCTCGGCGAAAGTCCGGCCCGTGCTGCGCAGGCGATTTTGCTGGCGGCAGGTGAGGGCGAGGTTGAAGCGCAGGCCTTGCTTGGGCAGATTCTGCTCGACGGCCAAGGCATTGCGCAGGATCAAGCGCTGGCGCTGCGCTGGTTTGGCATCGCCGCCGGGCGTGGGCATCTGATGGCGCGCAATATGCTCGGGCGTTGTCATGAGCATGGCTGGGGGATTGCGGCGGATGCGTCGGTTGCTGCGCGGCATTATCAGATTGCAGCGGAGGCCGGGTTGGATTGGGCGATGTACAACCTTGCCAATCTGCTGGCGACCGGGCGCGGTGTGGCGGTGGATCATCTGCAGGCGCTGGCGCTCTATCGACGCGCGGCTGAACTGGGCCATGCGAAATCGATGAATCTGCTGGGGCGGTATCTGGAGGAAGGGCAGGTGTGCCCGGCGGATCTATCAACAGCGCGCGACTGGTATCGGCGTTCGGCTGAGGGCGGGGATTTTCGCGGGCAGTTCAGTTTTGCTGCAGTTTTAGCGGATGAGGGGCGGATTGATCAGGCGGTCGATTGGCTTGAGAAAGCTTTGGCCGGCGGCAATCTGAATTTTCTGCGGGTGGCGAGTCAGGCGTTGGCGAGTGCTGTAGATCCGAGGATTCAGGCGTTGGCTGGACGGTATGCGCTTCGGTGCCAAGAGCCCTCACCCTAACCCTCTCCCAGAGGGAGAGGGGACTGACC
>NZ_NQYG01000058.1:0-35658 GCF_002878485.1 Pseudomonas sp. AD21 | reverse complement strand
TCGCCTCCGGTTTGCTTCGCTGCACCTCCTCTCGATGTATGCGGCTGCGCCGCATGGCGCTGCGCGCCTAACCCCCGGATGGACACCTACGCTCGGCCTGCCGAAGGGGCTGAAGATCAAAAGCCACATCAAGAGCCGAAGCCAAGCCGAAGCCAAAGCCAAAGCAGATCAAAAGATCGCAGCCTTCGGCAGCTCCTACATGGGATTGGGTGTTTTCAGTTGGATTTTGGTCGGCTGTCAGGCCGCCTTCGCGAGCAAGTCGAATCGTCGCACCGCCGCTCCCACAGTTGGAATGGGTGTGTTCAGTTGGAAATTGGTCGGCTGTCAGGCCGCCATCGCCAGCAGGCTGGCTCCTACAGAAAAGCAAAAGCCGAGCGCACGCTTTTCCACCACTCAACACGATGAGCGTTAGCTCGAGTAAAGCTTTTGATCTCAAGGCCCGTCGGCAGGCTGAGTGGAGGGATTGATCCGGGGGTGGGAGCGCAGCGACCGTTTGGCGTAGCCAAACACATCGAGAGGAGGTGCAGCGAAGCAAACCGGAGGCGATGCCCCACGGATCAATCCCGGAGCGAAGGAACCCGAGCCACAGCGAGGGCCGAACGTCAGGGTAAAGCCTTTTTGGTTACTTTTTCGGCGTCTGGAAAAAGTGACCCGCCGTAAAGGCGGAACCCTAAGTGGCCGTTACCGCAGCAACGGATATTCCCCCCCCGTCAAGCCAAAGCAAACACCTCTACCAAGCGCCCAGCAATCAACTCCAGCGCCTCTTCAGCCTCATCAACAATCGCCCCCATGCGCATGAAGTCGTGGGTCATCCCCTCATAAACCTTCAGCTCCACCGCAACCCCCGCCGCCTGCAAATGCCGGGCATACGCCACGCCCTCATCGTGCAACGGATCACACTCGGCCAACACCATCAGCACCGGCGCGACATTGGCCGGGACTTCACCGAGCAACGGCGAAAAACGTGGATCGAGACGATCGCCGGCATCACGCTGATAGTGCTCGTAGAACCACTGCAGCGAAGCCTTCTCCAGCAGATAGCCTTCGGCAAAACGCTCGATCGAAGGCGTGCTGCGACTGGCATCGGTGACTGGATAAATCAGCACCTGCAAGCGCGGCTGCACAGCGCCATCCGTCAGTTGCGCAGCCAGCACCGTGGCCAGGCTGCCACCGACGCTGTCACCGGCAATCGCCAGCCGCGCCGTGTCGAGGCCCAGATCCTGTGCACTCGCCACCAGCCAGTCCCAGGCATCCTGCGCGTCGTCGGCCGCTGTCGGGAAGCGATGTTCCGGTGCCACTCGGTAAGCCACCGACAGCACCACACAATCGGCCAGCGAGGCCAGCGCGCGGCACAGTGAATCATGCGAGTCGAGGCTGCCGACCACATAGCCGCCGCCATGGAAATACAACAGTGCCGGACGCCCGGCGCCCGCCTGCAACGCATGATTACTGTAGACCCGCGCGTTCAGCCGTGCGCCGTCACGCACCGGCAGTTGCAGCTCATCCACCACGGCCAGTTCTTCACCGCCGGCGTCCATCAGCAACGATGACTGATCGAATTGTTCACGGGCCTCGGTCGGGGTCAACTCATGCATGCCGACGCGCTTGCCACTGGCCCGGCCGTTGCCGACCAGTTGCAGAAATGCGGCGATATCAGGATTCAATGACATTCAAATCTCCAAAGCGATCGGGCGCCATCAGCGCCCGATCGGTTTTGCTTGGGTTTCACAGCAGGTTTCAGGACATGACTACTGATTCAACGATCTGGCCGAGCATTTCTTCAGCCTCGGACAGAAAAGTTTCATCACGCGGGATCTGGAAGTGCCCGCAATCAAGCCATTCGCCGCCCATGCCCGGCTGACCGAGTTGTGCCGCCAGTTCGAGTGCTTCGACTTCCCGGCCCAAGGTCCACCAGCACACCGGATTGACGGTCAGCGGCGCACAGCGCTCAAGCTGGAGCGACAACTGTTTGAGCCGGCGCGCCACGCTGAACACATGCGCCAGTTCATCGGCGCCCAGCGCCACATAGGTCGAAGCCCCACGTTCAGCACTCATGGCACGCTTGAACAGCGCACGCAGGTTGTGCGGCGTCTCTTCACCGTCGATGGACTGGCCCGGTGCGGCAACCGGCAGCGTCACGTGCAGGAAATCGCGCAGATCGGCTTGCCAGTCATCCACAGCCCCGGCGTCGACCGCCGCCGACGGCACAAAGCTGTCGACCAGCCCGACAAACTTGACCTGTTGCCCCACCTGCTCCAGTTGCGCGGCGATCAACATCGCCAGCGTACCGCCCAGCGACCAGCCCAGCAGGTGATACGGCCCTTGCGGCTGTTTCTGACGAATCTGCGCGAGGTAATCACTCGCCATCTGCTGCAACGAGGTGTCGTTGAACGCCGGATCCAGCAGCATCCGCGACTGAATCGCCAACACCTGGCGTTGACCGCTCAAGCGCCGCGCCAGCGGCTCGTAGTCGAACACCGTGCCGAAGCCGGCGTGGAGGCAGAACAGCGGCGCCACACCCGGAACCTCGGCATTCATCGCCAGCAACCCGGAGGCTTTTGCCGCCGTGCCCTGAACGCTGGCCACCAGCTCGCCGATGCTCGGTTTCTGCATCAGATCACGCAGTTTCAGGCTCAGGCCCTGAGCCTTGAGTACGCGGCTGCGGGCCACCACTTGCAGGCTGAGGATCGAATCGCCACCCAGTTCGAAGAAGTTGTCGGTGAGCCCGACCCGTTCGATTTTCAGCACCTCTTGCCAGATCTTCGCCAGGGCCTTTTCCAGCTCGGTGCGCGGCTCAACGTACGCCAGACGCTGTTCGGCATCCGGATTCGGCAGGGCCTTGCGGTCGAGCTTGCCGTTCGGCGTCAGCGGCATGCGTTCGAGCAACATCAGGTGCGCCGGCACCATGTAATCCGGCAGGCTGGCCTTGAGTTGCTCGCGCAGACGATCGCACAAACCGTCGGCCGGAGTGTCGGCAGCGGCCAGTACATAGCCGAGCAGTTGCTTGCCGCTGACGCCCTCGCGGGCCACCACGGCGGCGTCACGCACACCCGGCTGCTGCTTGAGGCGTGCTTCGATTTCACCCAGCTCGATGCGGAAACCACGGATCTTCACCTGATGGTCGATCCGCCCGAGGTAGTCGACGGTGCCGTCGGCACGCTGGCGCACCAGGTCGCCGGTGCGATACAGACGACTGCCATCGGCGCTGAACGGGTTGGCGACGAAACGTTCGGCGGTGCCACCGGCACGCCCCAGATAACCGCGCGCCAACGCACCACCCAGGTACAACTCACCGGCGATGCCGGCCGGCAGCGGGTTGAGGTCGCTGTCGAGCACATAACCGCTGCGCTCGCCGACCACGCTGCCGATCGGCGCATAGGCCGCGCCGCATTGATCGTCGACCGCGGCCTTCCAGATCAGCGGCGTGACCACCGTTTCGGTCGGGCCATAGCCGTTGATGATGTACTGCGGTTTCAGCGCGCGTTTGGCCAGTTCGAAACTCGCCACCGGCACCGCATCCCCGCCGAAGCAGTAGATCCGTACCGGCGGCGGATTACCGTGTTGCTCGGCGTGCTCGGCCAGTTGTTGCAGGTACACCGGCGGGAACGCCGCCACGGTCACACCATGCTGACTCAGAGCGTCGTAGGTCTGTTCGGCTGTCCACAGGCTGTCGTCGCGGATCAGCAAACGCGCGCCGTGAGTCAGGGTGGTCAGCCAACGCTCGTGCGCGCCGTCGAAGGCGAACGACATGAAATGCAATTCGCAATCGACCGCGCTCATTTCATAACGCTGGCCGATCGCCTGGCAGTGCATCGCCAGCGGCCCGTGCGCCACGCCGACACCTTTGGGCTGACCGGTAGAACCGGAGGTGTAGATCACGTAGGCCAGGTTGCCCGGCTGCACCGCGATCTGCGGCGCCGACTCTGGCTGAGCGCGCAGATCCAGTTGATCGAGTTCCAGTACATGCAGGTTGGCCTGGGTCGGCAACACCTGACGCAAACTCGAATCGCTGAGCAGCAAGGCGATGCCCGAATCGTGCATCAGATAACTCAAGCGCTCGCGTGGATAGGTCGCGTCCAGCGGCACATAGGCGCCACCGGCCTTGAGCACCGCCAACAGCGCCACAATCATGTTTTCGCTGCGTGGCAAGGCCACACCGACCCGCACTTCCGGACCGACACCCTCGGCGATCAGCGCATGTGCCAGACGATTGGCCCGCGCTTCGATCTGACCGTAGCTGAAAGCTTGCTCATTGAAGATCAGCGCAATTTGTTCGGCACGCTGCGCGGCCCACCCGGCAATGCGCTGGTGCACCAGCGTGGTCTGCGGTTGCGCGACAGGATCCTGAGCGGACGAGACCTGCCCGGTCGGCAGACCGATGCGTCCCAGCGCCTGCCCGGCGTCCTGCACCAGTGCCGTGAGCAGGCCTTCCATGTTGCTGCGGATGCCTTCCACGGTCGCCAGATCAAAGTGTTCGCGCAGGAACATGTACTCGATCACCAGCCCGTCTTCGAGAGTGACCATCAGGTCCATCGGGAAGTTGGTCAGGCCGGAGTTATTGATCTCGCCAAACTTCAGCGAATCATCGCGCCACTCGCGCAGCGCCTGATCGATCGGGTGGTTCTCGAACACGATGATGCTGTCGAACAGCGACTGCCCGGCACGCCCGCCCCAACGCTGGACGTCGGTCAACGGGGTGTACTCGCGCTCGCGCATTTCCAGGTTGAAATCCTGCAACTCGCGCAACCAGGCGCCCACTGCCTGCTCGGCCGGCACTTCCTTGATCACCGGCAAGGTGTTGATGAACAGACCGAGAATCGATTCCGACGCCGGCAGGCTCGCCGGACGCCCCGCCACCGTCGCGCCGAACGCCACGCAACGCTGGCCGCTGTAACGGCTGAGCAGCACCAGCCAGGCGCCCTGCACCAAGGTGTTGAGGGTGACCTGCTGCGACTGGGCGAAGGCTTTCAACTGTTCGGTACGGGTTTCGCCCAAACGGCTGTACAGCGCCTGGTGACCGCGACCGCTGCCGCTGCGCACCACCGCGTCCGCCAGATAGGTCGGCTCGTCGAGCAGGCTCAGGTGCTGACGCCAGAAGCCTTCGCTGGCATTCGCGTCCTGTTGTTGCAGCCAATTGATGTAACCGCGGTACGGCACCGCTTCGGCCAGTGGTCGTCCGGAATACTGGCTCAGCACCTCACCGATCAACTGCGAACTGCTCCAGCCGTCGATCAGAATGTGATGGTAGGTCCAGATCAACTGATAGCTGTCCTCGCTGACTTGCACCAGCGTCAGCCGTTGCAGCGGCGGCTGGTCAAGGTCGAAGCCCTTGGCCCGCTCGGCATCAGCCAGGCCTTGCAAGGCCTCGACCGAATGATCCTGCTCACGCCAGTCGAGCAGACTGAACGGCAGCTGCGGATCGGCGAGCACGAATTGCAGCGGCTCGGCCATGTCCTGCCAGAGGAAACCGGTGCGCAGAATGTCGTGACGACGGCTGACGGTTTCCCAGGCGGCTTGCAGGCGCAGCGGCTCAAGGCCCTGCACCGGCACGCTCAACTGGTTGACGTAGAGATCCGATTCCGGCGAATTCAGCCCGAGGAACAACATGCCCTGCTGCATCGGCGACAAGCGATAGAGCCCATCCAGTTGCCCAGCCGGCAGTGGCAGCTGCGCGACTTGCGCCTCGCTCAAGCCGTGCAGCGGCATGTCAATCAGCGCCGTCACTGGCGCCACAGGACCTTCGGCAGCCTGGACGCACAGGGCCAATTGTTGAATCGTCGGTTGCTGGAACAGGTCTTTCGGGCTCAGCTCAAGCCCTTGCTGACGGGCGCGGCTGACCACCTGAATCGAGATGATCGAGTCGCCACCCAGAGCGAAGAAACTGTCACGGGTGCTGACCTGCTCAAGGCCCAGCACCTCTTTCCAGATGTCCACCAACGCCTGCTCGGTGGCATTCACCGGTTCGACATGCAACTGCGCGGCGCTGAGTTCCAGTGCTGGCAGGCGCTTGCGATCGATCTTGCCGTTGGGGGTCAGCGGCAACTGCGCCAGCCACAGGCGGTGGGTCGGCACCATGTAATCCGGCAGGGTTGCGCCCAGCCAGTTGCCGAGGGTTTGCTGCAGTTCTGCCTGTAGTTCGGCACCGGCGTCGATGATCGCCGGATCGCTCGGCACCAGATAGGCAATCAGTTGCTGACTGCCCGACACTTCGCTGGCCACGACCACCGCTTCACGCACGGCGGCATGCACCACCAGTCGTGCTTCGATTTCGCCCAGTTCGATACGCAAGCCGCGAATTTTTACCTGATGGTCGATGCGGCCCATGTACTCCAGTTCCCCCGCTTCACGCTCACGTATCAGGTCGCCGGTGCGATACATGCGCTCGCCGTTGCTGACGAAAGGATTCGGTACGAAGCGCTCGGCGGTCATCGCCGCCCGCCCCAGATAACCGCGCGTGATGCCGGCGCCGGACAGGTACAGCTCGGCCGAAACGCCCTGCGGCACCGCGTGCAGATCGGCATCCAGCAGATGGCTGGCGCTGTGCTCGAGCGCGCGCCCGATCCGCGCCTGACCACCGGAACTGCGGCGGGTCCAGGTCGAATAGGTGGTGTCTTCCGACGGGCCGTACAGGTCGTAGACGTGCTCGACGGTCGACGGTTGATACAGCGCCTCCACCAGGGCTTGTTTCAGCGGTTCACCCGCCAGGTTGATGATGCGCACGCCCGGCGGAATCTGCCCGGTGCGCTGCAGTGCGGCAATCGCCGACGGCACGGTATTGATCAGGCGCACCTGGTCGCGGGCCGGCAGTTGCGGCAGCTCCAGTGCATTGCGCGCGATGATCAGCGAGCCACCGTTGGCCAAGGTGACAAACAGCTCCCACACCGACAGGTCGAAGCACACCGAAGTCGAGGCCAGTACGCCTTGAATGTCATCGCGGCTGTAGACCTTGGCCGACCAGTCGATCAGCGCCATGACGTTGCGATGGGCAATCGCCACGCCCTTTGGTTTGCCGGTAGAACCGGAGGTGTAGATCACGTAAGCGAGGTTGTCTGGCTGCACGTTGGTGTGTGGTGTGACAGCCGAATAACCGCTCAGCGACAGCTGATCCAACAGCAGCACTTGCGTATCGCCCGGCACGCTCAGGGTCGTGGCAACAGCCTGCTCGGTGAGCAGCACCCGCGCCCGGCTGTCTTCCAGCATGTAAGCGACGCGATCCGCCGGGTAGTCCGGGTCCAGCGGCACATAGGCGCCACCGGCCTTGAGCACCGCGAGCAAGGCGACCAGCAACTGCTCGGAGCGCGGCATCGCCACGCCCACTCGCACTTCCGGGCCGACACCCAGCTCGATCAGCGTGTGCGCCAGACGGTTGGCCTGCGCGTCCAGTTCGGCGTAGGTCAGTTGTGTATCGGCGAAGGTCACCGCCAAGGCATCCGGAGTCGCCGCCACTTGATGGGCGATGACCTGATGGATGCACCACTCGGTGGCGAAATCGCTGTTCACCTGCGGGCTGTGTTCGATCAGGTTCAGCTCGCTGAGCGAACGTTCACCCGACTCGCTCATCTGCCCGAGCAAGCGCTGCAAGTACGCCCCCAACTGCACCACGCTGTGCGCGGCAAAGCTTTCGCACTGGTAGCTGAAGTGCATCGACAGCTCGTCGCTCAGGTGCACCAGCAGGGTCAGCGGGTAGTTGGTCTGCTCATGATTGTGGATTTCGCCGAAGCGCAGTTCTTGTGGTGCGCCCTGCGCCAGTGCTTCGGATACCGGGTAGTTTTCGAACACCAGAATATTGTCGAACAGCGCTTCACCATTGCGCGCCGCCCAGCGCTGAATGTCGAACAGCGGGGTGTGCTCATGCTCACGCAAGGCCAGGTTCTGCGCCTGCACACGCTGCAACCACTCGCCAACGCTTGAAGGCGAGTGCGGGCTGGCGATGACTGGCAAGGTGTTGATGAACAGACCGATCTGCTGCTCGACCCCTTTGAGCTCGGCTGGACGCCCCGCGACCGTGGCGCCGAACGCCACGCACTGCTGACCGGTCAGGCGCTGCAACAGCAGCAACCATGCCGCCTGAATCAGAGTGTTGAGGGTAACTTTCTGCTGCCGCGCGAACTCGCCCAGACGGCGGGTCTGTTCG
Source organism: Pseudomonas sp. AD21 (assembly GCF_002878485.1). Lineage (NCBI taxonomy): Bacteria > Pseudomonadati > Pseudomonadota > Gammaproteobacteria > Pseudomonadales > Pseudomonadaceae > Pseudomonas > Pseudomonas sp. AD21. The sequence goes on along the minus strand of NZ_NQYG01000058.1, from coordinate 27,524 downwards.
GCATCAAGCACGCAGAAATGTTCACCGTGGCCGTCGCGCGGTGCATCGCCGTGTTGCGCCTGCAACGCTTGCGCCAGCAGGGTCGGCGCTTGCAGGTCAGCCAGTTGCGCGGTCCAGTAACGCTCGCTGGCCTGCACGTCCTGACGCTGCAGCCATTCGATGTAATCGCGATAACGCCCGGCCAGTGGCGGCTGGGCAACCCCGCTGTAACGCTGCAGAACTTCGCCGAGCAACTGCGAGTTGCTCCAGCCGTCCATCAGGATGTGGTGGTTGGTGTAGATCAAGTGGCAGCGCTGCTCGTCCAGACGCACCACGACCATGCGCAATAGCGGCCCCTGGCTCAGGTCGAAACCTTGCGCCTGTTCGGCAGCCGCCAGTGCATTCAGATCACTCTGACAATCGTCACGATTGCGCCAGTCGAGTACGCGGAACGGCATGTCCAGTTGCTTGTGCACCACCTGCACCGGACGCGCCAGTTCACCCTGCCAGACAAAACTGCTGCGCAGGATGTCGTGGTTGTCCACCGCCGCTTGCCAGGCTTGCTGGAAGCGTTGCGGGTCGAGGCCTTCGACATCGAGCCGGACCTGGTTGATGTAATCGCCGGTGGCCTGCTCGTAGAGGCTGTGGAACAACATGCCCTGCTGCATCGCCGACAGCGGATACACATCGGCGACCTGCCGCGGCGGCAGCGGGAACTGATCGAGCTGAGCCTGCGTCAGGCCGGCCAACGGGAAGTCCGAAGGGGTCAGGCCTTCGACGCCCGGGGTCAGGCAATGGCTGATCAACGCCGCCAGTTCCTCGGCGTAATCTTCGGCCAGGGCTTCGATCACCGCGCCGTCGAAGCGCTCGCTGCTGAACGTCCAGCCCACCCGCAGCTCACCGCCATACACCTGACCGTTGAGGGTCAACCAGTTGCCCAGCGGCGCGTCCGGGCTCTGATCGAGGCCGGCATTGTCCGGCGACGGCACGAACAGCGCAGCCTCGTCACCGGCGAAACTGCCGTCGAACTGCCCGAGGTAGTTGAAGGTGATGCGCGGGCTCGGCAAGGCCCGCAGGCTCTGCTGTGCCTGGGCATCGCCAAGGTGGCGCAAGGCGCCGAAACCGATGCCCTTGTTGGGGATCGAGCGCAGTTGTTCCTTGATCTGCTTGATCGACTCGCCCAGCGTTTGCGCCGGCATCAGGCGCACCGGGAACAGGCTGGTGAACCAGCCCACCGTGCGGGTCAGATCGACACCGTCGAACAGTTCTTCGCGACCATGGCCTTCGAGCTGAATCAGCGTCGACGCCTGCCCGCTCCAACGCCCAATGACCCGCGCCAGCGCCGTCAGCAGCAGATCGTTGACCTGCGTGCGGTAAGCCGCCGGGGCCTCTTGCAGCAGCTGTCGAGTCAGCTCGGCGCCGAGTCGGGTCTGCACGGTGCGGGCCAGACGATTGTCCTGGCTGGCGTCAACGCGCTGGCACGGCAGATCGGTACTCACATCGCTCAGGCTGGCCTGCCACCAGGCCAGCTCTGCCTGCAACGCCGGGCTGTTGGCGTAACGCTGCAAGTGCTCGCCCCAGTCCTTGAAGGCACTGGTTCTGGACGGCAGGCTCAACGGCTGATCGTCGAGCAGTTGCTGATAAGCGTTTTGCAGGTCTTCCAGCAGAATCCGCCACGACACGCCGTCCACCGCCAGGTGGTGAATCACCAACTGCAGGCGCTGCGTGCCATCGGCCAGATTCGCCAGCACCGCACGCAGCAACGGCCCGTCTTGCAGGTCGAGGCTGCACTGAGCGCGGTTACCCAGGGCTTCAAGGGCGGCGGCATCGGCGACGTTTTCCTGCCAGAGCAAGTTCTGCGGCGACTCTTCGACCGCGCGGTGCTCGGCCTGCCACACACCGTCGCGCTGAGTGAAGCTCAGGCGCAGGGCATCGTGATGGGCCACCAGTGCGCGCAACACCTGCTCGACCTTGTCGGCGTCCAGCGCCTGACGCGGTTGCAGCAGCACCGACTGGTTCCAGTGGTGACGTTGAGGAATCTCGTCGGCGAAGAACTGCTGCTGGATCGGCAGCAGCAACGCTGCACCGCTCGCGGCTTGCTGATCAATCGTCGACTCGTCGCCACCCAGTTGCGCGACCAGCGCCAGGCGCTGCACGGTCTGGTGCTGGAACAGGTCTTTGGGATTGAGGCGAATACCGGCCTGACGGGCGCGGCTGACCACCTGAATCGAGATGATCGAGTCGCCGCCCAATTCAAAGAAGTTGTCGTTGATGCCGACTTGCGGCAGCTTCAGCACCTCTTGCCAGATTGCGACCAGACGCTGCTCCATCACGCTTTGCGGCGCCTGATAGGCCTGCTGGGCCTGGCTGGCGTCCGGCGACGGCAAGGCGTTGCGGTTGAGTTTGCCGTTGGCGGTCAACGGCAATTGCGCCAGCAGCAACAGGTGTGCCGGGACCATGTGATCCGGCAGGTTGGCCTTGAGTTCAGCGCGCACGCTGTCGCGCCACAACGCTTGTTCGGCCGGGCTTGCGTCGAGCAGCGCGGCATCGTTCGGGACCAGATACGCCACCAGTTGCTGACCGCTGAGACCCGGTTGCGCCAGCACTGCGGCCTGGCGCACCGCTGCCTGCTCCAACAGTTGCGCTTCGATCTCGCCGAGTTCGATACGGAAACCGCGAATCTTCACCTGATGGTCGATGCGCCCGATGTATTCGATCACGCCGTCGGCGCAGTAGCGCGCCAGGTCACCGGTACGGTACAGACGCCCGCCATCGGCGGCGAACGGGTCGGGAATGAAACGCAGGGTGGTCAGATCCGCGCGGTTCAGATAACCGCGAGCCAGGCCAGCGCGACCGACGTACAACTCACCGATGCAACCTTTGGCGACCGGATTCAGATCGCCGTCGAGCAAGTACCAGGACAGGTCGGGGATTGGCTCGCCGATCGGACTGCTGGCCTCACGCTGCAAATCGGCCATCGACAACGGCCGGTAGGTCACGTGTACGGTGGTTTCGGTGATGCCGTACATGTTGATCAGTTGCGGTGCCTGATCGCCGAAACGTTCGAACCACGGACGCAGGCTCTTGACCTCCAGCGCCTCGCCGCCGAACACCACGTAGCGCAGCGCCAGTTGTTGCGCCGCTTGCTGCGGGGCACACGCCACTTGCATCAATTGCTTGAACGCCGACGGCGTCTGGTTGAGCACGGTGATGCCTTCGCGGCAAAGCAAGGCGAAGAAATCTTCCGGCGCACGGCTGACCTCGTAAGGCACCACCAGCAGTTTGCCGCCGTACAGCAGCGCACCGAAAATCTCCCACACCGAGAAGTCGAAGGCGTAGGAATGGAACAGGCTCCAGACATCCGTCGCGCTGAAACCGAACCACGCGTCGGTGGCCTCGAACAGGCGCAACACGTTGCGATGGGCCAGCAACGTGCCCTTCGGCTGCCCGGTGGAGCCGGAGGTGTAAATCACGTAAGCCAGGTTGTCCGGGCTCATGCACACTTGCGGATTACTGTCGCTGTAGCCTTCGAGGCCGTCACGCTCCTGATCGAGCATCAGGCTGCGCAGCGAATCCGGCACCGGCAGACGCCCGAGCAGATGGCTCTGGGTCAGCAGCAGCGCGATGCCGCTGTCGCCAATCATGTAGCTCAGGCGTTCTTCCGGGTACGTCGGGTCCAGCGGCACATAGGCGCCGCCGGCCTTGAGAATCGCCAGCAGGCCGACCAGCATGTCGAGGCTGCGCTCCACCGCCAGACCGACGCGCACGTCCGGGCCGACACCGCTGGCAATCAGCTTGTGGGCCAACTGATTGGCGCGGCTGTTGAGTTCGCCGTAGCTCAGGGTCTGCCCGGCATAGCCCACGGCAATCGCTCGCGGTGCGCGGGCGGCTTGTTGTTCGATCCGTTGATGCAGGCACTGCTCGCTCGGGAAATCGCTGACGGCCGGGGTCCATTGCCGCAGCGTCGCCGCGCGTTCGGCGGCGTCGTGCAGCGGCAGTTCGGCGATGCGCTGAGCGCTGTCGGCGACGATGCCTTGCAGCAGATTCGTCCAGTGCTGCGACAGCCGTTCGATGGTCGGGGTGTCGAACAGGTCAGTGGCATACGTCAGCTCGGCCCAGACATTGTCAGTCGACTCAAAGGTGTTCAGGGTCAGGTCGAACTGCGCGGTACTGGACGCCCAAGGCAAGCCTTCAATCGCCAGTTTCGGCAGACGCGTGGCACCTTGTGCCTGACGCACCTGGCTCTGGTGATTGTGCATCACCTGGAACAGCGGGCTGTGGCTGAGGCTGCGTTCCGGTTGCAGCGCGTCGACCAATTGCTCGAACGGCAGATCCTGATGGGCCTGGGCGCCGAGCACGGTGCCTTGCACTTGCTGCAGCAGGCTGCGGAATGTCTGCTGACTGTCGAACTCGGCCTTCAACACCTGGGTGTTGACGAAGAAACCGATCAGGCCTTCGGTCTCGACCCGGTTGCGGTTGGCCACCGGCACACCGACACGGATGTCGGCCTGACCGCTGTAACGGTGCAGCAAGGTCTGGAACGACGCCAGCAACAGCGCAAACAGCGTGACGTTCTCGCGCTGCGCCAGTTGCTTGAGCGCGGTGGCCAGTTCGACGCTCAGCGGAATATCACGACGGGCACCACGATAGCTTTGCTCGGGTGGGCGCGGACGATCCGTCGGTAACTCCAGCAACGGTTGATCGCCATCGCCGAGTTGTGCGGTCCAGTAGCTCAGCTGACGCTCGCGTTCCCCCGCCGCCATCCAGTGCTTTTGCCACACCGCGTAGTCGGCGTATTGCACCGGCAGCGCCGGCAATTGCACGCTCTGGCCCTGGCTGTACGCGGCATACAACGCCACCAGCTCATCAACCATGACATTCATCGACCAGCCATCGGCGACGATGTGGTGCAGGGTGATGACCAGCGCGTGGTCATCGGCCGCCAGACGCAGCAGCTTGACCCGCAACAGCGGGCCTTGCTGCAGATTGAACAGGTGCAGGGTTTCTGCGCCGACCAGCGCTTGCAACGCGGTCTCGCCGAGATCTGCCGCCACGTCCTGCACTTGCAGATCGAGCGTGCCGTGAGCCTGAATCACTTGCAGAGTCTGGCCCTGCTGTTCGACGAAGCAGGTGCGCAGGGATTCGTGGCGCTCGATCAGCGCGTCGAAGCTGCGCTGCAGCGCCGGCAGATCCAGCTCACCGCGCAGACGCAACGCCGCCGGTACGTGATAAGCGGTACTGGTCGGTTCCAGTTGCCAGAGGAACCATTGGCGTTCCTGGGCATAGGACAGCGCCAGCGGTTGCAGGCGTGGCAACGCGACAATCGGTGGCTCCTGAGGCGCCTGCTCAACACCCAGCGCGGCGACAAAGTCTTCCAGCGTGCTGTGTTCGAACAACGTGCGCAGCGGCACCTGAACGTTCAGCGCCTGACGCACGCGCGAGACCACTTGCGTGACCAGCAACGAGTGCCCGCCCAGTTCAAAGAAGTTATCGCTCAGGCCCACGCGATCGAGCTTGAGCACCGCTTGCCAGATCTCGGCAACGCTGTGCTGAGTGGCGGTTTGCGGCGCGAGGTAAGTTGATTGCAGCTGGCTGGCGTCGGGTGCCGGCAAAGCTTTGCGGTCGACTTTGCCGTTGGGCGTCAGCGGCAGTTGCGCGAGGAACAACAAGTGCGCCGGCACCATGTATTCCGGCAGCTCGGCCTTGAGACTGGCTTTCAATGCGGCGCGTAGTTCGACTTCATCAATATCGTCGGCGGTCGGTACCACATAGCCAACCAGTTGCGGGCCAGTCGGGCCATCCTGCGCAACCACCACAGTTTCGCGCACGCTAGCGAGGGCGAGCAAACGCGCTTCGATCTCACCGAGTTCAATCCGCAAACCACGGATTTTCACCTGATGGTCGATCCGCCCGATGTACTCGATCACGCCTTCGGCACGGTAGCGGGTCAGGTCGCCGGTGCGGTACAGCCGTGCGCCGGTTTTCGAGAATGGATCCGGGACAAAACGTTCAGCCGTCAGGCCTGGACGCTGGAAGTAACCCCGGGCCAGGCCGTCACCACCGATCAGCAGCTCCCCCGGGGCGCCGAGCGGATTGAGCTCAAGGTCGCTGCCGAGGATGTACAACGCGGTGTTGTCGATGGGCGTGCCGAGGAATGGACGACTGTTGTCTGCACTCAAGGCGTGCTGCGCCGACCAGATGGTGGTTTCGGTCGGGCCGTAGAGGTTCCACACGCTCGGCGTCAGTGCCAGCATGCGATTGGCCAGTTCTTGCGGCAACGCTTCACCGCCACAAAGGAACGTGCGGCCATTGAGAATCGCCGCGTGCTCGTTGTCCAGCAGCATGCGCCAGGTCGATGGCGTAGCTTGCAGCACAGTCACGGCATGACGCTCGATCAGTTCGAGCACCGCTTGCGGGTCTTGATGCACATCCTTGCCGGTCAGCACCACACAGGCGCCGGCCAGCAACGGGCCGTAGATTTCCAGGCCGAAAATATCGAACGAGAACGTGGTCAGCGACAGCACGCGATCGGTGGCCACGATGCCCGGCTGCTTGATCATGCTCGCGACAAAGTTGCTCAGCGCCGCGTGGCGCACCATCACGCCTTTGGGTTTGCCGGTGGAACCGGAGGTGTAGATCGTGTACGCCAGATGCTCACCGTTGACGGCAACGTCCGGCGCGGTCGGTGGATAAGCCGCCAGCCAGTCGTGAGGTTGATCGAGCAACAGGCTTTGCACGCCCGCCGGAATCGGCAGCTGCGCCTGCAAATGGCTCTGGGTCAGCAGCAATTGCAGGCCGCTGTCCTCGATCATGTAGGCCAGGCGATCTTGCGGATACGCCGGGTCCAGCGGCACATAAGCACCACCGGCCTTGAGGATCGCCAGCAGGCCGACGATCATTTCCACGCTGCGCTCGACGGCGATGCCGACCCGTTGATCCGGGCCGACACCGGCCTCGATCAGCTTGTGCGCCAGTTGACTGGAGCGCTCATCCAGCTCGCCGTAGCTGAGCACGTCTTCGCCGATGATCAGTGCAGTGGCCTGCGGTGTTTGCTGCGCACGCCTGGAGAAATCCTGCTGCACGCATTCGGCTTGCGCAGTGCGCTCGGCGATGCGCAACCAGTCCTGCAACAGCACGCCGTGTTCGGCGCTTTCCAGCAACGGCAATTCGCCGACGCGCTGGCTCGGTGCGGCGACGATGCCGCGCAGCAGGTTCTGCCAGTGACGCGCCAGGCGCTCGACGGTTTCAGCTTTGAAAAGATCGGTGGCGTAGGTCAGCTCGGCGGCAAAGCCGTCGCTGGATTCGTAGGTATTGAGCGTCAGGTCGAACTGCGCGGTGCGCCCTTCCCACTGCACATCCTCGACACTCAGCTGCGGCAACTGCGCCGCGCTGCGCCCCTGATCACGGCTGGTCTGGTGGTTGAACATCACCTGGAACACCGGGCTGTGGCTCAGGCTGCGCTCAGGTTGCAGGGCTTCGATCAGTTGCTCGAACGGCAGATCCTGATGCGCCTGCGCGGCCATCGCCGCCTGCTTGACCTGAGCCAGCAACTGGTTGAACGGCAGTTGCCCGCTGACCTCGGCATTCAGCACTTGAGTGTTGACGAAGAAGCCGATCAGGCCTTCGGTCTCGACCCGGTTGCGGTTGGCCGTCGGCACCCCGACGCGAATCTGCGCCTGACCGCTGTAGCGATGCAGCAACGCCTGGAACGACGCCAGCAACAGCATGAACAGGCTCGCACCTTCGCGCTGCGCCAGTTGTTTGAGGGCGTCACCGAGGTCTGCCGGCAGGTTCAGTTCCAGCCGCGCACCGCGCAGGCTTTGCACCGCCGGGCGCGGGAAATCGATCGGCAGCTCCAGCACCGGCTGCTCGCCGCCCAGGGTCTTGACCCAGTAGGCCAACTGGCGCTCACGCTCGCCCGCTTCCAGCCAGTGCCGCTGCCAGATCGCGTAGTCGGCGTATTGCACCTCCAGCTCCGGCAGGCTCAGCGGCTGCCCGGCGGTCTCGGCGGCGTAATGCTGGATCAGCTCGTTGACCAGGACTTTGATCGACCAGCCATCAGAGATGATGTGGTGCTGGATCAGCACCAGCACATGATCGTCATCCGCGACGTTGAGCAGCGCCACCCGCAGCAGCGGGCCCTGCTGCAAATTGAACGGGCGCGTCGTTTCGCTTTCGACGAACGCCTTGATCGCGGCGTCTTCACCGGTGGCATCGAGGCCCGCCGGCAGCGATGCCAAGGTGATGGTCAGCGGCAACTGCGGGTGAATCACCTGGCAAAAGCTTTCACCCTGCTCAGCGAAAGTGGTGCGCAGGCTTTCATGGCGCGCCGCCACCGCATTGAAGCTGCGTTCCAGCGCTGGCGCATCCAGCCGCCCCTTGAGACGCAAGGCGCTGGGGATGTGATACGCGGTGCTGTGCGGGTCCATTTGCCAGAGGAACAGTTGACGTTCCTGAGCGTACGACAGAGGAATCGCCGCAAACCCGGAGCGTGTTTCCGGGATCGGCAGGTTAGCCGGAGAGACACCCTCTTCGAGCATCTTTTCCAGGTACAGCTTACGTTTGTCCAGCGGCAGAGTGATAAAGCGCTTGGCTACCCTCAAAGCAACACTCTTGTCCATCAGACTTCCTCCATATCGTCAAGCAGGGCTTCCAGCTTGCTCAGTTTCTGTTCGTTGATTGCCCCGCCTCCTGTATCGAGTCGAGCGACAAAGTCGCTCAGGACGGGGTGCTGGAATAACAGTTGCGGGGTCAGCGTCAGGCCCAGTTCAAGGGCCATGCGCGACACCACGTTGACCGCCAGCAGCGAGTGCCCGCCGAGTTCGAAGAAGTGATCGTTGAGACCGATGCGTTGCACTTCGAGCACTTGCTGCCAAATCGCCGCGACCTGCTGCTCAAGCTCACTGTGCGGCGCGACATAGGCGGCCTGCATCTGGCTGGCATCGACCGCCGGCAGGGCCTTGCGGTCGAGTTTGCCGTTGGGGGTCAGTGGCAACTGCTCAAGGAACAGCAGGTGCGCGGGAATCATGTAGTCAGGTAACGAAGACTTGAGGCCAGTCTTTAGTCCGTCGCGCAGTTGGCGCTGCGCGTCGCCGTCGTGCATGTCCAGTTGCGGAGCGACCACATACGCCACCAGTTGCGCGCCGGTGTCGCTTTCGACGGCCAGCACCGCCGCTTCGGTGACTGCCGGTTGCGCGAGCAATCGCGCCTCGATCTCCCCCAGTTCGATGCGGAATCCACGAATTTTCACCTGATGGTCGATGCGGCCCATGTACTCCAGTTCGCCCGCTTCGCGCTCACGAATCAGGTCGCCGGTGCGGTACATGCGCTCGCCGTTGTCGACGAAAGGATTCGGCACGAAGCGCTCGGCGGTCATCGCCGCACGGCCCAGATAACCGCGCGTGATGCCAGCGCCGGACAGGTACAGCTCTGCCGACACCCCATGCGGCACCGCTTGCAGATCGGCGTCGAGCAAATGACTGACGCTGTGATCGAGGGCACGCCCGATCCGCGCCTGACCACCGGCACTGCGGCGGGTCCAGGTCGAGTAAGTGGTGTCTTCCGACGGGCCGTACAGGTCGTAGACGTGCTCGACGGTCGACGATTGATACAGCGCCTCCACCAGGGCTTGTTTCAGCGGTTCACCCGCCAGGTTGATGATGCGCACGCCCGGCGGAATCTGCCCGGTGCGCTGCAGTGCGGCAATCGCCGACGGCACGGTATTGATCAGGCGCACCTGGTCGCGGGCCGGCAGTTGCGGCAGCTCCAGTGCATTGCGCGCGATGATCAGCGAGCCACCGTTGGCCAAGGTGACAAACAGCTCCCACACCGACAGGTCGAAGCACACCGAAGTCGAGGCCAACACGCCTTGAATGTCATCGCGGCTGTAGACCTTGGCCGACCAGTCGATCAGCGCCATGACGTTGCGATGGGCAATCGCCACGCCCTTTGGTTTGCCGGTAGAACCGGAGGTGTAGATCACGTAAGCGAGGTTGTCTGGCTGCACGTTGGTGTGTGGTGTGACAGCCGAATAACCGCTCAGCGACAGCTGATCCAACAGCAGCACTTGCGTATCGCCCGGCACGCTCAGGGTCGTGGCAACAGCCTGCTCGGTGAGCAGCACCCGCGCCCGGCTGTCTTCCAGCATGTAAGCGACGCGATCCGCCGGGTAGTCCGGGTCCAGCGGCACATAGGCGCCACCGGCCTTGAGCACCGCGAGCAAGGCGACCAGCAACTGCTCGGAACGCGGCATCGCCACGCCCACTCGCACTTCCGGGCCGACACCCAGCTCAACCAGTTTGTGCGCCAGACGGTTGGCCTGCGCGTCCAGTTCGGCGTAGGTCAGTTGTGTATCGACGAAGGTCACCGCCAAGGCATCCGGAGTTGCCGCCACTTGATGGGCGATGGCCTGATGGATGCACCACTCGGTGGCGAAATCGCTGTTCACCTGCGGGCTGTGTTCGATCAGGTTCAGCTCGCTCAGCGTGCGCTCGCCGGCATCCGCCATCTGGCTCAGCAGACGCTGCAGGTGCGCGCCCAACTGCGCCACGCTGGCCGACGCGAAGCTGTCACGCTGATAACTGAAATGCACCGACAGTTGCGTGCCCATGTTGACCAGCAGGGTCAGCGGATAGTTGGTCTGCTCCTGATTGGCCACCGCGCCGAAGCGCAGACCTTGCGGTGCACCGCGCTCCAGTGCTTCGCCAATCGGGTAGTTCTCGAACACCATCAGGCTGTCGAACAGCGCGTCACCGCCCTGCCCGGCCCAGCGCTGAATGTCCGCCAGCGGCGTGTGTTCAAACTCACGCGAGGCGAGGTTCTGCGCCTGCACCGCTTGCAGCCAGGCGACCACGCTCTGCTGCGCGGGCGGCGCGGCAACCACCGGCAGCGTGTTGATGAACAGGCCGATCTGCGCCTCGGCACCCGGCAGATCCGCCGGGCGCCCGGCGACGGTGGCGCCGAACGCCACGCAATCCTTACCGGTATAGCGCTGCAACAGCAGTAGCCACGCCGCTTGCACCACGGTGTTGACGGTGACTTTCGCGGCCCGGGCAAACTCGCCCAGGCGCTGGCTCAGCTTGGCGTCCAGCACCTGGTAATGATCGCCATAACCCACGCTCGGCAAACCGGCGTGCGGCCGCGCGATGGCATTGGCCAGGCGCGTCGGTTCTTGCAGATTGCCCAGCGTCGCCAGCCAGTAGGCTTCAGCCGCCGCGCCATCCTGACGCTGCAGCCAAGCGATGTAATCACGGTAGCGACCCGCGCCACGGGCGACCGCTTCGCCGCTGTAGTGCTGCAACACTTCGCCGAGCAACTGCGCGCTGCTCCAGCCGTCCATCAGGATGTGATGGTTGGTGTAGATCAAGTGATGACGATCGGCTGCGGTGCGCACCAGCACCAGACGCATCAGCGGCGCGCAGCTCAGGTCCAGACCCAGTGCGCGCTCCTCATCGGCGAGGGTTTGCAGGGCGGCATCAAGATCAGTCCTGCCGTGCCAGTCGAGCACGCTGAACGGCACCTCGACCTGACGTTGCACCACTTGCACCGGTTGCGGCAGGTCACCCTGCCAGAAGAACCCGGTACGCAGAATGTCGTGGGCATCCACCACCGCTTGCCACGCGGCGCGGAAGCGCTGCGGCTCGACGCCCTCGACGTCCAGACGCATCTGGTTGATGTAGTCGCCATTGCCATGTTCGAGCAGGGTATGGAAAAGCATGCCCTGCTGCATCGGCGACAGCGGGTAGATGTCATCGATGCCTTGCGGCTCAAGCACCAGCGCATCCAGTTGCGCTTGCGACAGTTGCGCCAGCGGGAAGTCCGACGGCGTCACACCACGGTTGGCACTGTCGCAACAGTGACCGATCAGTGCAGTCAGTTCCTGCAGATAGTCGTCGGCCAGTCGCTGGATGGTGGCGGCGTCGAACATCGCGCCGCTGTAGGTCCAGCTCAGGTCCAGCTCGCCGCCGAAGACCTTGCCGTTGAGCGCCAGCGGGTTGCCCAGCGGGCCTTGCATATTGACCTCTGCGCCGCCGGACTCGCCGGTCGGCACGAACAAGGCGTCGCTGGCGGCGTCGAAACTGCCGTCGAACTGGCCGAGGTAGTTGAAGGTCAGGCGCGGCGCCGGCAAGGCTTGCAGGGTGGCACGCGCCGGCTCATCACCAAGGTGTGCGAGCGCGCCGAAGCCGATGCCTTTGTTGGGGATCGCCCGCAGCTGTTCCTTGATCTGCTTGAGCGACGCGCCGAGTTCGGCGGCCGGTGCCAGCCGAGCCGGGAATACGCTGGTGAACCAGCCCACTGTGCGGGTCAGGTCGAGGTGTTCGAACAGGTCTTCACGACCATGGCCCTCAAGCAACACCAGTGCATTGTCGTCCCCGGTCCAGCGCACCAGCACCCGCGCCAGCGCGGTCAGCAACAGGTCGTTGACCTGCGTACGATAAGCCTGTGGCGCATCCTGCAAGAGTTGACGGGTCAGGGCCTTGTCCAGTTTGCTACGGATCGTCAGCGCCTGATCGTGTTGCTGCCCACCGTTCGGATGGTCGTAAGGCAAGGCCGCCGAAGCGCCCTGCAACTGCTGCTGCCAGAAGCCCAGTTCGGCCTGCAATGCAGGCGTGGTGGCGTAGTCCTGCAACGCAGCCGCCCAAGCTTTGACCGCACTGGTTTTCGCCGGCAATTGCACGGGCTTACCTGCGAGGAGCTGGCGATAGGCGTTGTGCAGATCTTCGAACAGAATCCGCCACGACACGCCATCGACCACCAGGTGATGGACGATCAGCAGCAGGCGCTGACTGCCATCAGCCAGGTTCGCCAGCACCGCACGGATCAGCGAACCGCCGCTCAGTTGCAGGCTGCGCTGAGCCTTGTCGCCCAGCGTTTCAAGGGCTGCGAGGTCAGCGACCTCGACCTGCCAAAGGATGGTTTCCCCCGCTTGGGTGTCGACGTCGCGGTAGTGCGCCGACCAACCCGCAGCCTGCTCGACAAAGTCCAGACGCAAACTGTCGTGCTGAACGACCAACGCATCCAGCGCTTGCTCCAGTACCTGAGCGTCCAACGCCTGCATCGGCTTGAGCATCACCGACTGGTTCCAGTGGTGACGGTCGGGAATCGCCTCGGCGAAAAATGCCTGATGAATCGGCAGCAGCGCGGTTTCGCCGGCTTGCGCTTGCTGATCGATTGGCTGCACCGCCTCGCCGGTCTGCGCGACTGCGGCCAGTGCCTGAATGGTCTGGTGCTGGAACAGGTCTTTAGGCGTGAAGCGAATCCCGGCCTGACGGGCCCGGCTGACCACCTGAATCGAGATGATCGAGTCGCCGCCCAGCTCGAAGAAGTTATCGCTGACGCCGACTTGCTCAAGTTTGAGCACGTCTTGCCAAATCGCCGCCAGTTGCTGCTGCAGCGCAGTCTGTGGCGCGACGTAGGCCTGTTGCAGTTGGCTGACGTCCGGTTTCGGCAGGTTCTTGCGATCGAGCTTGCCGTTCGGCGTCAGCGGCATGCGCTCCAGACGCAGGACATACGCCGGCACCATGTGCGCCGGCAAGCTGGCCTTGAGCTGCGCGCGCAGGTCTTCGGTGAAGTCGGCACGGGCCGAATCGCCGACCACGTACGCCACCAGACGCTTGCCACTGCCGGCGCTGCCTTCCTGCGCCACGACCACCGCTTCACGCACGCCGTCGAGGGCTTGCAGCGCCGCTTCGACTTCGCCCAACTCGATACGGAAACCGCGGATTTTCACCTGATTGTCGATGCGATCCAGATAGTCGAACGTGCCGTCGACGCGCTGGCGCACCAGGTCGCCCGTGCGATAGAGCAAGCCGCCGTGCGCGCTGAACGGGTCGGCGACAAAGCGCTCGGCGGTCAGCCCCGGACGGTTCAGATAACCCCGAGCCAGACCGGTACCACCGAGGTACAACTCACCGGCCATGCCTTGCGGCAACAGGTTCAGATCGGCGTCGAGTACATAGGCGCTGCGGTCGCCGATACGGCTGCCGATCGGCGCGTAGGCGGCGCCGCATGGCACCTCGCGACCGGCCTTCCAGATCAGCGGAGTGACCACGGTTTCGGTCGGGCCGTAACCATTGATGATGTAGTCCGGGTCCAGCGCGCGTTTGACCCGCTCGAAACTGGCGTTCGGCACCGCATCGCCGCCGAAGCAATAGATCCGCACTTTCGGCGGGTTGCCGACACGCTCGGCGTGTTCGGCCAGTTGTTGCAGGTACACCGGCGGGAATGCGACGACGGTCACTCCGTGTTCGATCATGGCGTTGCAGGTCTGCTCCGGCGTCCACAGCGTGTCGTCACGAATCAGCAGCGAAGCACCGTGAGTCAGACTGGTCAGCCAGCGTTCGTGGGCGCCGTCGAAGGCGAACGACATGAAGTGGAATTCGCAGTCGCTGTCGCGCATTTCGTAGCGCTGACCGATGGCCTGGCAATGCATCGCCAACGGGCCGTGGGCAACGCTGACGCCTTTCGGATTACCGGTGGAACCGGAGGTGTAGATCACGTACGCGAGGTTGTGCGGATCGAGTTGCACCTGTGGCGCCTTGATCGGCAACTCGCGCAGGTCGAGACGATCCAGTTCCAGCAACGGCACCGACTCGGCCACCGGCAATTGCGCCGACACCGATGAATCGCAGAGCAACAGCGCCAGCCCCGAATCCTCGATCAGATAGGCCAGGCGTTCACGCGGGTAACTGGTGTCCAGCGGCACATAGGCACCGCCGGCCTTGAGCACCGCCAACAGCGCGACGATCACCGCTTCGCTGCGCGGCAGGGCCACCCCCACCCGGGTCTCGGCGCCGACGCCACGGGCGATCAGCGCGTGGGCCAGTTGATTGGCACGCTGCTCGATCTCGCCATAACTGAAGTGCTGACCGTTGAAAATCACCGCTGTGCGCTGCGGACGTTCGGCCGCCAGCGCGGCAATGCGCTGATGCACAGCGATGTTCACCGGGTACGGCTGCGGATGGTTTTCAGCTTGCTGGCGGGCATGCTCTTGCGCACTGGCCAGAGCGATTTCACCAAGGTTGCGCTCGGCCGACAGCGCAAACTGCTCAAGCAATTGCAGCAGGTGGGCACTGATGCCTTCGATCACTTCACCGGCAAACTGGCTGCGGTCGAAGCTGTAGTGCAGCGCCAGTTGCTGACCGAGGGTGACCGCCACGCTCAGGGCGTAGTGGGTCTGTTCAAGGTTGCCGACATCACCGAATGTCAGGCCTTGCCCGGCCTGGCTCAGCGCCTGGGCAATCGGGTAGTTTTCGAACACCAGAATGTTGTCGAACAGCGCTTCACCGCCCTGCCCGGCCCAGCGCTGGATGTCTGCCAGCGGCGTGTGTTCGAAGTCGCGCAGGCTGAGGTTTGGCGCCTGTACCGCTTGCAGCCATTGGCCAACGCTTTGGTCCGGACGCGGCACGCCGATGACCGGCAAAGTGTTGATGAACAGGCCGACTTGCTGCTCGATGCCCGGCAGATCCGCCGGACGCCCGGCCACGGTCGCACCGAACGCCACCGCGTCATGACCGGTGTAGCGTTGCAGCAACAGCAGCCACGCGGCTTGCACGAGGGTGTTGACGGTAACTTTCTGCTGCCGGGCAAACGCTTCCAGTGCTTGGGTGCGCGGCACGTCCAGTGTCAGGTAATGGTCGCCGTGGCCGCTGTCGCGTTCACCGCCCGTAGCCGCGCGAGCCAGTCGGGTCGGCTCTTGCAGCGCGGCCAACTGACCGTTCCAGAAGTCCTGACTGAGTTGAGTGTCCTGGCGTTGCAGCCAGGCGATGTAATCGCGGTAACGTCCGCCGCCATTGGCCGGCGTGCGACCGCTGTAGCGCTGCAACACTTCGCCAAGCAGCTGCGAGTTGCTCCAGCCGTCCATCAGAATGTGATGATGGGTGTAGATCAGGTGCCATTGCTCGGCAGCGGTTTGCACCAGCACCAGACGCAGCAACGGAGCATTGCTCAGGTCAAATCCTTGCTGGCGCTCGGCATCGGCCAACGCCGCGAGGGCTGCCGGCTGATCGTCACGCTGACGCCAGTCCAGCGTGGTGAACGGCAATTGCACCTGCTTGTGGACGATCTGCAGCGGCTGCGCCAGTTCGCCCTGCCAGACGAACCCGCTGCGCAGAATGTCCTGCGCATCGACGGTGGCCTGCCAGGCAGCGCGGAACCGCTCAGGGTCAAGGCCTTGCACGTCAACGCGCAACTGGTTGATGTACTCACCCGCGGCTTGTTCGTAGAGGGTGTGGAACAGCAAACCCTGCTGCATCGGCGACAGTGGATAGACATCATCCAGCTGACCGGCCGGCACCGGCAGCGCATCCAGTTGCGCCTGGGTCACGCGGGCCAGCGGGAAGTCCGACGGCGTCGCCTGCGCAGTTGCCAAGGTGCAGCAGTGTTCGATCAGCGCCTGCAGTTCAATGGCGTATTGATCGACCAGTTGCTGCACCGTGGCACTGTCGAACATTTCGCGGCTGAAGCCCCAGCTCATCGACAGCTCGCCGCCGTATACCTGACCTTCCACGGTCAGCCAGTTGCCCAAAGGCGCCGCCGGGTCCTGCGCCACACCGCTGGTTTCGACGGACGGCACGAACAGCGCCGCCTCGTCGAACTGGCGGTCGAACTGGCCCAGATAGTTGAAGGTGATGCGCGGCTGCGGCAACGCGGCCAGTTCGGCCCGTACCGACGGCGCGGCCAGATGCCGTAGCACGCCGTAACCCAGACCTTTGTCCGGCACTGCGCGCAGTTGCTCCTTGATCGTCTTGATTGACCCGTCGAGATCATCACGGGCCGTCAGGTTGACCGCGAACAGGCTGGTGAACCAGCCCACGGTGCGGGTCAGGTCGATGCCATCGAACAGGTCTTCGCGGCCATGCCCTTCCAGTTCGATCAGCGTGCCCGGCTGCTGGCTCCAGCCGCTGATGGTGCGCGCCAGTGCGGTGAGCAACAGATCATTGACCTGCGTGCGGTACGCAGCAGGTGCCTGTTGCAGCAACTGGCGGGTACGCTCGGTGTCGAGGCGCCATTCGATTTTCTCGCCATGCAGGTTGTGCAGGCTGCCATCGGCACGGTCGCACGGCAGATCCTTGGCGCCCTGATGCTGGGCTTTCCAATAGCCCAATTGGTCATCGAAGCGCGACGCTTCATTCGCCAGACGCGCGGTCCAGCTCTGGAACGCGGTGGTCTTGGCCGGCAACTGAATACCGCCACCCGCCGCGAGTTGCTCGTAAGCTTGCTGCAGATCTTCCAGCAGCACCCGCCAGGAAACACCATCGACCGCCAGGTGATGAATGATCAGCGCCAGTCGTTGCGAGCCGTCGGCCAAGTTCACCAGCAAGGCACGTAGCAACGGGCCGTTTTGCAGGTCGAGGCTGTGCTGAGCTTCGTTGCACAGCGCATTCAACTGCTCGGCAGACTCGGCGTCGCGTTGCCACAGCTCAGCGCCTGCCAGCAGCGGGCCGTGGCTTTGCTGCCAGCCTTCGGCACTCTCGACAAAGCGCAGACGCAAGGCGTCGTGGTGATTGATCAGGTGCGTCAGCGCGGCATCGAGCCACTGCGCGTGCAATGCCTCACGCGGGGTCAGCAGCAACGATTGGTTCCAGTGCTCACGCACCGGCATGGCCCGGCTGAAGAAATCTTGCTGGATCGGCCCGAGCACGGCGTCGCCGGTCACCGCCCCCTGATCCACCGAGGAAAGATTATCGTGGCTCGCGACCAGCGCCAGACTGCGCACGGTCTGGTACTGGAACAGGTCACGCGGGCTGATACGGATCCCGGCCTGCCGCGCACGGCTGACCACTTGAATCGAAATGATCGAATCGCCGCCCAGCTCGAAGAAGTTGTCCTCGAGGCCGACGCGTTCGAGGCCGAGCACAGCTTCCCAGATCGCCGCGAGGGCTTTCTGCATTGCATCCTGTGGCGCCACGAACGCCTGTTGTGGCGCGGCATCCGGTTGCGGCAATGCCTTGCGGTCGAGTTTGCCGTTGGCGGTGACCGGCAATTTGTCGAGGGTGATCAGGTAGGTCGGCACCATGAACTCCGGCAGGCTGCCGAGCAGCCACGCCTTGACGTCCTGCTGCCACTGTTCGTCTGCCTGCGGGTTTTCCAGGACCAGATAAGCCACCAGATGCTTGCCGCCTTGCACCAGCACCACCGCCTCACGCACCAGCGAGTGCTGCATCAGGCGGGTCTCGATTTCACCCAGCTCGATGCGCAGGCCGCGCAACTTCACCTGGTGGTCGAGACGACCGAGGTATTCGATCACCCCGTCGGCGCGCTGACGCACACGGTCGCCGGTGCGGTACAGGCGCGCGCCGTCATGGAACGGGCACGGCACAAAACGTTCGGCCGTCAGCGCCGGGCGCTGGTGATAACTGCGCGCCAGCCCGGCGCCGCCCAGATACAGTTCACCGGCCACGCCGCTCGGTACCGGCAGCAACTCGGCATCCAACACCAGGGTGCGCAGATTGGCGATTGGCCGGCCGATCGGCACGCTGTCCGCGCCTTCATCGACACAGGTCCAGTGGGTGACGTCGATGGCCGCCTCGGTGGGGCCGTACAAGTTGTAGAGGCCGGCGTTCGGCAGTTTGGCGAAGACTTGCAGCTGTGCATCCAGCGGCAATGCTTCACCGCTGCAGACAATGCGCTTGAGACCGCTGCAGCTTTCCACGCCCGTCTCGTGGATGAACGCCTGCAGCATCGACGGCACGAAGTGCAGCGTGCTGATGCCGTGGCGGTTGATGCTATCAATCAGTTGCAGCGGATCACGGTGTGCGCCCGGCGCGGCCACCACCAGCCGCGCGCCGGTCAGCAGCGGCCAGAAGAACTCCCACACCGACACGTCGAAACTGAACGGGGTTTTCTGCAACACCGAATCACTGGCATCCAGCGCATAAGCGTCCTGCATCCAGCACAGACGGTTGACCAGCGCCGCGTGACTGTTGCCGGCGCCCTTGGGTTTACCGGTGGAGCCCGAGGTGTAAATCACGTAGGCCAGGTTCAGCGAATCGACGCTGACGTCGGGACGGCTGTCGCTGTAACTGTCGAGCAGACCTGGCTGGTCCAGGGTGATGAGCTGCACGCCCTCAGTCGGCAGCGTTGCCAGCAGCGCCTGTTGCGTCAGCAACAAGCTGATGCCGCTGTCCTCGATCATGTAGGCCAGGCGTTCCTGCGGATACTCCGGGTCCAGCGGCACGTAGGCGCCGCCGGCCTTGAGAATCGCCAGCAGCGCGACGACCATTTCCACCGAACGCAGGGCGCAAACGCCGACCAGACTGTCCGCCTGCACACCCTGTTCGCGCAGCAGATGCGCCAGGCGATTGGCTCGGGCATCCAGTTCGGCGTAACTCAGGGTCTGCTCGCCGAACACCAGTGCCGGTGCCTGCGGCGTACGCGCGACCTGCGCTTCGATCAGTTGATGAATCGGCGTGTCGCTCGGGTACTGCGCGTGGACGTTGTTCCAGGCATGCACCAGCGTGTGCTGCTCGTCCGCCTCCAGCAGCGGCAACTCACCGATCCGCTGCGACTGATCAGCGACCATCGCAGACAACAGGCGCAGCCAGTGCCGCGCCATGCGCTCGATGGTCGGTGCATCGAACAGGTCGCTGGCGTAGGTCAGTGCGGCGTGCAGCTTGCCGCCCTTCTCCCAGGTGTCCAGCGTCAGGTCGAACTGGGTGGTGCGGCTCTGCCAGTCGAGGCTGTCGAGCAGCAGGCCGGATGCGGTGCTGATCGTGGCGATATCGGCCACTTGCGGCTGATGGTTGTACATCACCTGGAACAGCGGCGTGTGGCTGAGGCTGCGCTCCAGCTTCAGGGCCTCGACCAGTTGCTCGAACGGCAGATCCTGATGGGCCTGGGCACCCAGCGCGGTTTCCCTGATCGCGCGCAGCAGTTGGTCGACCCGGGTCTGGCCGTGCAGCTGCGTGCGCAGCACCTGGGTGTTGACGAAGAAACCGATCAGGCCCTCGATCTCGCCGCGATTGCGGTTGGCGATCGGCACGCCGACGCGCAGGTCGGTCTGCCCGGTATAACGGTGCAGCAGCGCATTGAAGGCACCGAGCAGGAGCATGAACACGGTGACCTGATGCTGTTGCGCAGTGCTGCGCAGTTGCTCGGCCAGTTGGCCGTCGACCGCGAACTCGTAACGGGTGCCGCGATAGCTCGGCATCGCCGGGCGCGAATGATCCAGTGGCAGCTCCAGCACCGGGTGCTCGTCGCCGAGTTGCGCCTGCCAGTAATCGAGCTGGCGCGCCTGCTCACCGGCTTCCAGCCAGCGCCGTTGCCACAGCGCATAGTCGCTGTACTGGATCGGCAGTGGCGGCAATTGCGGCGCCTGCCCTGCGTCGAAGGCGTCGTAGCAGCGAATGAATTCGTCGATCAAGACGTTCATCGACCAGCCATCGGACACGATGTGGTGCAGGGTCAGCAGCAGCACGTGTTCCTGCTCGGCGAGCTTGAGCAAGGTGACGCGCAACAACGGGCCGACCGCCAGATCAAATGGCAGCACCGACTGCTGTTCGGCCGCGTGAATCACCGCCTGTTCGCGCTCACTGGCCGACAGTGCGCTGAAGTCCTCCCGGGTAATCACCAACGGCGCCGTGGCCGGCACTTGCAGCAGGCTGTCATCGGCCTGGCGCTGGAACACCGTACGCAAGGTTTCGTGACGCGCCACCAGGCTGGCGAAGGCTTGCTCCAGTGCCACCAGGTTCAGTCGACCGTTGAGCCGCACCGCGCCGGGCAGATTGTAGGCGCCGCTCTGCGGATCAAGCTGCCACAAGAACCACATGCGTCGCTGTGCGTAAGACAGCGCCTGACGATCCTCGGCTTCGATGCCGGCAGGTATCGGGAAACGCGCGAAATCCACGCCCTCCTTTTGCAGGGCCGCGAGGAACATCTGGCGCTTTTCCAGGGGCAACCCGATAAACCGGCGAGCAAGTTTCAAGGAGTCTTCAGCATTCATTTCTCAGCATCCGGATCAGTAGGCAGGAAGCACAAAGGCACGTCGTCCCTATAAAACGAATGCAGACCGGAAAAATTAGCGAATGAGAACAACTGTCAGGCGGGCGGTAGAGCGGCTTTTTCCATTAACACAAATCAAATGTGGGAGCATCAGGTCATGCGGTGGTCAGACCATTGCGGCCATGGTGTGGCGCCGGTGATGCACTTCCAGTTGATCCTTGATCACCTTGAGCACTTTGGCTTCATGCTCATGAATGAAAAAGTGCCCGCCGGCGAGCATGTCCACCGAAAAGCTGCCTCGGGTTTCCTTGCTCCAGCCGATCAGTTGCTCGGTGGTCGCGCGGTCAGCCTTGCCGCCAAGCACATGCACCGGGCAGTTGAGCAACGGCCGCTGCAACGGCTCGAATTTGCCGCAGAGCAGGAAATCCGCACGCAGGATCGGCAGGGTCAGGCTCATCAGCTCGGCATTGGCCAACACCTCTTCGCTGGTGCCGTTGAGTGTGCGCAATTGATCGATCAGCTCGGCGTCGGTTTTCGGCTCGGCAAAACCGCGATCGTAATCGGCGCGCATCGTCGGCGCCGCCGTGCCGGAGGCAAACAGCGCCACCGGCTCCGGACACCCCAGAACGCGCAGGGCGTGAGCGATTTCACAGGCCAGCAACGCGCCCAGACTATGACCGAACAACGCATACGGCGCCTTGAGCTTCGGGCGTAATTCCTTGGCCAATTGCATCGCCAGCGCACGCATATCAGTGTGCAGCGGCTCGTCGAAACGTGCGCCGCGCCCCGGCAGTTCCACCGGTTGCAATTGCAGCCATTGCGGCAGCTTTGGCCGCCAGCGGCTGTAGACCATGGCGCTGGCGCCGGAGTACGGCAGGCACAGCAGGGTCAGCTTGTTCACCCGGCTTTCCTCGAAAATTTTGTCTGTAGAGAGAAACGGATTACGCGCCCGGCAAATTAGTCGCGCGCCGGTAAATTCCCCAAACAGGCGCTCGTTAACCGTTCAGGCCAAAACCAATAATGAGGATTCACCGTGGACCTGCAGAGCATCCTGGGCAAGTTGTTCGCCAACGCCGGTGCCGTCGGCATCGAAGGCGTTTTCCAATTCGTGTTTGGTCCGCAGCTGGCCTACTGGTCGGAGGTCAAGGCCAGCAGTCGCACCGCGCCCGGGCGCCACGCCAGCCCCGACGTGACCATTGAAGTGGCCGAGGGCGATTTTCTCGGGATCATGGGCGGCAGGCTCAATGTCGAAGAACTGTTCGCCAGCGGGCGCCTGAAGATCGGCGGCAACATGGGCCTGGCGACGCTGCTGCCGCAGATCATCGAGCATGCGATGCGCGGTGGCGCGGTGGCGCAAAAGGTCGACATGAACAAGCGCTACCCGACCCCGCCACGCTTCAGTGAACAACTCACCGCCGGCCTGCCGACCCAGACCCGCGTCGAGCGCCACGCGCGCGGCGAACTGTCGGTTGGCGAATTCAAAAGCAGGTATTTGCCCAATGGCATTCCGGTGGTGATCAGCAATGCACTGCACGACTGGCCGCTGTTCAAGCTCAGTCGCGAAGAATCACTGGTGCATTTCGCCGAACTGCAGGGCATCACCCGCCACGGCGATTACGTGAAAAAAACCTTTTCCACCGAACGTGATTTCCGCTCGACGTCGATGGCCGAATTCATTGCCTCTCTGGATCAACCGGCAGTCAAACGTGCTGACGGCGAACCGCCGGCCTACATGGGCAACAACATCCTGCCGACGCAATTGCTGCAGCAGATCAAGTACCCGCCCTACTTCGATGCTTCGTTGTTCATTGCGCCACGGATCTGGATCGGTCCCAAAGGCACGCTGACCCCACTGCACCGCGACGACACCGATAATCTGTTTGCCCAGGTCTGGGGCCGGAAGCAGTTCACCCTCGCCGCCCCGCATCACCGCGAGGCGCTGGGCACCTGGTCGACGGCGCCAAAGGGTGGCCTGGATGGCTGCGATTTCAACCCCGACGCGCCGGACTATCCGCGTTTTCCTGCGGCACGCGATGTGACATTTCTGCGCGTGACGCTGGAGGCCGGGGATCTGCTGTTTTTGCCGGAGGGCTGGTTCCATCAGGTGGAGTCGGTGTCGACGTCGCTGTCGGTGAATTTCTGGGTGAATTCGGGCCGGGGTTGGTAACCCGCCTGATGTTTGTGTGGATGATTCTGTGGCGAGGGGATTTATCCCCGATCGACTGCGCAGCCCTCGCAAACTCACCCGGCTCGGTACATCTGAAGGAAAGAGTTGGCCGGGTTTGGGGCCGCTTCGCGGCTCATCGGGGATAAATCCCCTCGGTTTTCATCAGATAGAAAGTGCCAGGGTTATTTCAGGTGGCGATAGCTCTGCACCGCCGAACCCAACACCACCGCCCCGGCGGCAATCGCCAGCCAGAATCCGCTGCGGGCGCCGAAGGCATCCACCAGCCAACCGGAGCCTGCAGCGCCGATCGCCACGCCGATACTCAACCCCGTCACCAGCCACGTCAGGCCTTCAGTGAGTTTGGCTGGCGGCACGATACGTTCGATCAGGGCCATGGCGACAATCAGTGTCGGCGAGAAAAACAGTCCTGCGACAAACACCGCCAGCGACAAGCCGACAATATTGCTCGCCAGCAACAGCGGTAGCGTGGTCACCGCCGTCGCCACCCCGCCGTAGAGAAACAGCCGCGGCAACGGCAGTTTCGAACGCATCGCGCCAAAAGCGATACCGGCCAGACACGAGCCGATCGCATACACCGACAACACAATACTCGCCGCTGCCGGTTGGCCCTGCTGCTGCGCGAAGGCGACGCTGACCACATCCACCACACCGACGATGATGCCCATGGCGATCATCAGCGCCAGCAACAGCTGCACGTCCGTCGAACCGATGATCGAGCCCTGATGATGGGTTTCGTGCGGATGCACCGCCGGCTCGGTGCTGCGCTGGGCGACAAACGCGGTGACGCCGACCGCCAGAGCCAGCAGCGCCGCCAACGGCCCGGCCTCGGGAAACACCGCCACGCATAAGCCGACCGACAGCGGCGGACCAACGATGAAACAGACTTCATCGAGTACCGATTCCAGTGCGTAGGCGGTCTGCAATTGCGGCTGACCGCGATAGATCTCGGTCCAGCGCGCGCGCACCATCGCCGACATGCTCGGCATGCACCCGGCCAGTGCGGCGAAAATGAACAGCGTCCAGGTCGGCGCCTGCAAGCGCGTGCACAACAGCAACATCAGCAACGCCCCGCCGCCAATCAACGCCGACATCGGCAGTACTTTGCCCTGACCGAAGCGATCGACCAGACGCGACACCTGCGGCGCGCAAAACGCCGTGGCCAGGGCAAACGTCGCCGCCACCGCACCGGCCAGCGCGTATCCGCCCTTGAGCTGCGAGAGCATGGTGATCACGCCGATGCCGGTCATGGAAATCGGCATGCGCGCGATCATTCCGGCGAGAACAAAATTTCGCGCACCGGGGGCGGTGAACAATTCGCGGTAGGGGTTTGCCATCGGTTGCAGCCTCATCAAGGGCCGCCAAGTTGCCATAGGGTCGGGTGGCGGGGAAGCGCGCAATTGTTGGTGGAATGTGAAGACCCTTCGCGAGCAGGCTCGCTCCCACAGGGCAATGCATTCCAACCGTGGGAGCGAGCCTGCTCGCGAAGAGGCCGGCGAATTCAGCACAACACCGCACCACCGAATGAACTCTCATGGCCCGCGACCAGTCAGCTGAATAGACCCTGACTCAAGGCGCGACTTCGCATGCAGATCTCCCTCGCCCGACAAGTAGCCCTGATCACCGGCGCCAGCTCCGGCATCGGCCATGCCGCCGCCCAAGCGCTGGCCGCTGCCGGTGCTGCGGTGGTCATCAACTACAACCGTCAGCCAGAACCTGCGCAGGCGCTGGCCCGGCAGATCATCGCCGACGGCGGTCAGGCACTGGCCATCGCTGCCGATGTGTCGAAGGAAGACGAGGTCGAACGGCTGTTCGCCGAGACTCTCGAGGCCTTTGGTTCGCTGGACATTCTGGTGGCCAATTCCGGCCTGCAAAAGGATGCGGCGGCCGTGGACATGACCCTCGAAGACTGGAACACAGTGATCGGCGTCAACCTCACCGGCCAGTTCCTCTGCGCCCGCGCCGCACTGCGGATTTTCAACCGGCAAGGCGTGCGTGAAGGCGTGTCCCGGGCGGCCGGCAAGATCATTCACATGAGCTCGGTACACCAGCGCATTCCATGGGCTGGGCACGTCAACTACGCAGCGTCCAAGGGCGGCGTCGATCAGTTGATGCAGACCCTCGCTCAGGAAGTCAGCCATCAGCGTATCCGCGTCAACGGCATCGCGCCGGGGGCGATTCGCACGGCAATCAATAAAGAGGCCACGCAAGGCGCGGCCGGTGAAAAACTGCTGGAGCTGATCCCCTACGGCCGTATCGGCGACGTCGAGGACGTGGCCAACGCGGTAGTGTTCCTCGCCTCCGACGCCGCCGACTACATCGTCGGCACCACCCTGTTCATCGACGGCGGCATGAGTCTTTATCCGGAGTTTCGCGGCAATGGCTGAGCATCACCTCGAACGACAAAGCCCGATCGACGCCCACGGCATCATCGGCGACATGCGCAGTGCGGCACTGGTCAACGACAAGGGCAGCGTGGATTTTTTCTGCTGGCCGGAGTTCGACAGCCCATCGATATTCTGTTCGCTGCTGGACACCCCCGACGCGGGGATTTTCCAGCTCGCACCGGACCTGCCCGACGCCCGCCGCGAGCAGATCTACCTACCCGACACCAACGTTTTACAGACCCGCTGGCTCAGCGAATACGCCGTGGTGGAAATCACCGACCTGCTGCCGGTGGGCGACAGCGAGGATGACCTGCCGATGCTCATGCGTCGGGTGCGGGTGGTCAGCGGCGAGGCAACCTTCCACATGCGCTGCGCGGTGCGTCACGACTACGCCCGCGCCAGCACCAGGGCGCAGACGGACCAGCAGTCGGTGATTTTCAGCGCCGAGGGCCAGCCGTCGCTGCGGTTGGTGGCGGACCAGGCGCTGCACATCGATGGCGCATCGGCAGTCGCCTCGTTCAGTTTGAAGCAGAACGAAACCGCCGAATTCATTCTCGGTGGCGCCGATGACCCACGCTTTCGCAATGACACCGCCAAACTGTGTCTGGAGCGCACGCTGAAGTTCTGGCGTGACTGGATCGGCCAGTCCAACTATCGCGGGCGCTGGCGAGAAATGGTCAATCGCTCGGCGCTGGCGCTGAAGCTGCTGACCTCACGCAAGCATGGCGCGATCCTCGCCGCCGCCACTTTCGGCCTGCCGGAAACCCCCGGCGGCGAACGCAACTGGGATTACCGCTACACCTGGATCCGCGACGCCTCGTTCACCGTCTATGCGTTCATGCGCCTGGGCTTCGTCGGTGAGGCCAACGCCTATATGAGCTGGCTGCGCGGACGGGTCAGCGATTGCCGCGGTCAGCCGATGAAGCTCAACATTCTGTATGCGGTGGATGGTCGTCAGGAGTTGCCGGAAACCGAGCTTTCGCACTTGTCCGGTCACGGCGGCGCGCAACCGGTGCGCATCGGCAACGGCGCGTATGAGCAGATTCAGCTGGATATCTTCGGCGAGCTGATGGACGCGGTGTATCTGGTCAACAAATACGGCGACGCGATTTCCCACGAAGGCTGGAAACACGTGCGTGAAGTGGTCGATCAAGTGTGTGAGACCTGGCAGACCACCGACGTAGGCATTTGGGAAATGCGTGGTGAGCAGCATCACTTCCTGCATTCGCGGCTGATGTGCTGGGTGGCGCTGGACCGGGCCATTCGCCTGGCCTCGAAACGCTCGCTGCCGGCACCGTTCGTTCAGTGGGATCAGACCCGGCAGGCGATTTACGCCGACATCTGGGACAACTTCTGGAACGAGGAGCGCGGACATTTCGTCCAGTACAAGGGCGGCACCGCGCTCGACGGCTCGATGCTGCTGATGCCGCTGGTGCGTTTCGTCAGCGCCAAGGACCCGCGCTGGCTGTCGACCCTCGAAGCCATCGAAAAACATCTGGTGCGCGACGGCATGGTTTACCGCTACCGCAATGATGACAGCAACATTGACGGCCTGGCCGGCACCGAAGGCGCGTTTGCCGCATGTTCGTTCTGGTACGTCGAGTGTCTGGCCCGCGCCGGGCAGGTGGAAAAGGCGCATCTGGAGTTCGAACAACTGCTGCGTTATGCCAACCCGCTGGGGCTGTACGCCGAAGAGTTCGACAGCCATGGCCGGCATCTTGGCAACACCCCGCAGGCACTGACGCATCTGGCGCTGATCAGTGCGGCGAGTTTTCTCGATCGGCGCTTGAGCGGGGAAAAGCGTGAGTGGCAGCCGTAATTTCGTCAGCGCGTGTAGGAAATCTGCCGCATCTCGCCTCTTTAACTGGCTAATCCCTACACAGAAATAAACAGAATCAGATCCCCTGTAGTGAGGGGATTTATCCCCGACGGGCTGCAAAGCCGCCTCGCTTCTGCCCCTCCGATTGCTCCGGCAACACCGCATTGCCTGGCTTTGCGACTGCTGCGCAGCCGATCGGGGATAAATCCCCTCG
>NZ_NQYG01000057.1:0-35824 GCF_002878485.1 Pseudomonas sp. AD21 | reverse complement strand
TCAGGCGACATGGTTGTTGGATGGGCTGACGCCTTCGTGAGCAAGCCCGCTCCCACTTTGGAATGTATTCCCCTGTAGGCGTGAGCCTGCTCGCGATGGCATCAGAACATTCACTGCAGATTTCAATGGACAAAAAAAGACCCGGTGCAACGCAAGTCGCACCGGGTTTTTTGTTGCCAGCGAGCAGCGGATGTCGTGGATCCCCCGCCCGCCGTTGAACTCGATGTTTAAGCGCGTTCCAGCGCCAGCGCTACACCCTGACCACCGCCGATGCACAAGGTCGCCAGACCTTTCTTCGCATCACGCTTGAGCATTTCGTGCAGCAGGGTCACCAGCACCCGGCAACCCGACGCACCGATCGGGTGACCGAGGGCGATGGCGCCGCCGTTGACGTTGACCTTGTCCAGATCCCATTGCAGATCCTTGGCCACCGCCAGCGATTGCGCGGCGAAGGCTTCGTTGGCTTCGATCAGGTCCAGTTGGCCGACGTTCCATCCCGCCTTGTCGAGGCAGCGACGGGTGGCCGAGACCGGTCCGATGCCCATGATCGCCGGGTCCACGCCTGCGTTGGCGTAAGCGGCGATTTTCGCCAGCACCGGCAGCCCCAGCGCTTTGGCTTTCTCGGCGCTCATCAGGATCACCGCAGCGGCGCCGTCGTTCAGCGACGAGGCGTTGCCAGCGGTGACGCTGCCGTCCTTTTTGAACGCTGGACGCAGCTTGGCCAACGATTCGGCCGTGGTGTCGCCACGTGGCTGCTCATCAACCTTGAACGCGACCGGATCGCCTTTGCGCTGCGGGATCAGGATCGGGGTGATTTCATCGACAAAACGTCCCGCCTCAATCGCGGCGGCTGCTTTCTGCTGCGACGCGGCAGCGAAGGCGTCCTGCTGTTCGCGGCTGATCTCGTACTTGTCGACCAGATTCTCGGCGGTGATGCCCATGTGGTAATCGTTGAACGCATCCCACAGGCCATCGCTGATCATGGTGTCGACGATTTGTGCGTGGCCCATGCGCAGACCGGTGCGAGCGCCCGGCATCACATAGTTGGACAGGCTCATGTTCTCCTGACCACCGGCGATGATCACCTCGGCGTCGCCGCAACGAATCGCCTGTGCGCCGAGGTGCAGGGCCTTGAGGCCCGAACCGCAGACTTTGTTCAGGGTCATCGCTGGTACGGCGTGAGGCAGGCCAGCCTTGATCGCGGCCTGACGCGCCGGGTTCTGGCCGGCGCCGGCGGTCAGCACCTGGCCCATGATCACTTCATCGACCTGCGCACCGTCCAGACCGGTTTGTTCGAGCAACTGGCGGATCACCGCCGCGCCCAGATCCACGGCGGACACGCTGGCCAGCGAACCCTGGAAACTGCCGATCGCGGTACGCGTGGCGGCAACAATTACGACGTCTTGCATTTTCGAATTCCTCACTGGGCAGCGAACTGCATTTCCGGTACGTGATCCGGGACGATCAGTTTACCAGCGGTTTTGGCGACGATTTCCTCGACGCTGACGCCAGGTGCGCGTTCCTTCAGGACAAAAGCGCCATTTTCGATTTCCAGATAGGCGAGGTCGGTCAGCACGCGCTTGATGCAACCGGCGCCAGTCAGCGGCAGGCTGCATCTGGACAGCAGCTTGGACTCACCGTCCTTGGAGGCGTGGGTCATGATCACGATGATGTTGTCGGCACCGGCCACCAGATCCATGGCGCCGCCCATGCCCTTGACCAGTTTGCCGGGGATCATCCACGAGGCGATATTGCCTTCGACGTCGACTTCGAACGCGCCCAGCACGGTCAGGTCGACATGACCACCTCGGATCATCGCGAAGGATTCGGCGGAGTTGAAGATCGACGCGCCGATGCGTGCGGTCACGGTTTGTTTGCCGGCGTTGATCATGTCGGCATCAATGGTTTCTTCGGTCGGAAACGGGCCCATGCCGAGCAGGCCGTTTTCCGATTGCAGCATGACTTCCATGCCTTCGGGAATGTAGTTGGCAACCAGGGTCGGAATGCCGATACCGAGGTTCACGTAGAAGCCGTCCTGCATTTCGCGGGCGACGCGCTGAGCCATTTGTTCGCGGGAAAGTGCCATGTTGTTGTTCTCCGTCTGGGCTTGGGTTATTTGCGGATGGTGCGCTGTTCGATGCGTTTTTCGAACGTGCCGCAAATGACCCGGTCGACGTAGATGCCGGGGGTGTGGATCTGCGACGGATCCAACTCGCCGGGTTCGACGATTTCTTCGACTTCGACCACGGTGATCTTGCCGGCGGTGGCGGCCAGCGGGTTGAAGTTCTGCGCGGTGTGACGGTAGATGACGTTGCCGAAGTGGTCGGCTTTCCAGCCTTTGACGATGGCGAAGTCGCCGGTGATGGATTCTTCCATCAGGTACTTGCGACCTTTGAATTCACGCACTTCCTTGCCTTCGGCGACCGGGGTGCCGACGCCGGTGGCGGTGAAGAAGGCCGGGATACCGGCGCCGCCGGCGCGCATCTTCTCGGCGAGGGTGCCTTGCGGGGTCAGGATGACTTCGATGTCGCCCTTGAGCAGTTGCTCTTCGAACAGTTTGTTTTCGCCGACGTAGGAGGCGATCACTTTGCTGATCTGGCGGTCGGTCAGCAGCACGCCGAGGCCGAAACCGTCGACGCCGCAGTTGTTGGATACGACGGTGAGGTCGCGGGTGCCTTTGCGCTTGATCTCGGCGATCAGGTTTTCCGGGATGCCGCACAGGCCGAAGCCGCCGGCAATCACGGTCATGCCGTCTTCAAGCCCGGCCAAGGCTTCCTCGTAGGAACTCACGCGCTTGTCGAAACCTGCCATATGCACCTCTTTTATTGTTTGTCGGGCGGCTGGCTAGCCGAATGACTGGAGTGTCTCGCTGGAGGATATATTTGTTAAGTTGATTTTTAAGGTTGATTGATAGATAAAACTCAATAGTAGCGTTATGGCGTGCTGCTTCGATCGTTCCCACGCTCCGCGAGGGAATGCCTCTAGAGACGCGCAGCGTCCAGTGACGCGCAGCGTACGCAGGAGCGTGGGAACGATCATGTACCACGATGCACCGAAGATCCTGAGGCTTCAGTATGACCATCAAACAGATCCGCGCCTTTCTCGCCGTGGCCCAGAGCCTGAGCTTCGCCGTGGCCTGCGAGCGCCTGCACCTGTCGCAATCGGCCTTGAGCCTGACCATCAAGGCGCTGGAGGAAGGCTTGGGCGGGCGCCTGTTCAGTCGCAATACGCGTAATGTGGCGCTGACCGCCGAAGGCGAATCGCTGCTGCCGCTGGCCCGGCGCCTGATCGCCGACTGGGACAACGCCGAAGATGAAATGCGCCAGCGCTTCAGCCTGCAACGCGGGCGGGTGACGCTGGCGGCGATGCCGTCGTTTGCCGGCAACCTGCTGCCGCCGATCCTCAAGACTTTTCGCGCGCGTTATCCAAACGTCAACGTCACGGTCAACGACGTGATCAACGAGCAAGTGCTGGAAATGGTTCGTGACCGGCAGGTGGAACTGGGCGTGGCGTTCGAGCCGATGCAGAACACCTCGCTGACGTTCACCCCGCTGTACATGGACCGCTTTGTTGCGGTGGTGCCGCAGGATTCAGCGCTGGCCGGGCGCCGCGAGATCGACTGGCAGACCTTGCTGCAGGAATCGTTCATCACCCTGCAACGACCGTCAACGGTGCGGGTGATGCTTGAAGAACACTTGCAGGCCCGGGGTATGAAACTGCCGGTGGAATTCGAAAGCCATCAACTGGCAACGGTCGGGCGCATGGTCGCCAGCGGGCTGGGTGTCAGTGCGGTGCCGGCCTTGTGCGCCGAGCAGATGCTGGAACTGGGCGCCTGTTGCCTGACCTTGAATGACTCGGTGGAGCGGGCGATTGGTGTGTTGACCGAACCGGGCAATGAACTGTCGGCGGCGGCGCAGGCACTGTTCGACATCCTCAGGGCCGAGCACTGACTTTTGTAGGCCTTCGCCTGCTCGCGCTAGCGGTGTCAGTCACTGCAGTATTGTCTGATCCTCGCTATCGCGAGCAGGGGAATTGCGGGGTCAGGAGGTCAGGCTTTGCGCCAGCAACGGCAGCAGCTGTTCACATGACACTTCGATCTTCAAATCCAGCAACTCATCCGCCCGGGTCTTGCCCAGGTTGATCGCCATCAACGGCTTGCCGCGATCGGTGATCACCCGGCACAGACGGAATGCCGAATAGGCCATCAGCGACGAGCCCACCACCAGCAACCCCGCGGCATTTTCCGCCGCCGCCATCGCTCGTGCCGCCGTCGGCTGCGCCACGTTCTCGCCGAAGAACACCACGTCCGGCTTCATCCTTTCGCCCGCGCAATAGGGGCACTGCGGCGTCTGAAAGCGCGCTTCGAAGGCCGGATCGAGCAGCGTATCGCCGTCCGGCGCCTGTACCGCATCGACCCCGGCCAGATACGGATTCTGCTCGACCATCCGTTGCTGAATCTCGTCGCGCGTGCTGCGCTGGCCGCAATCCAGGCACAGCACCCGGTGCAGGCTGCCATGCAGTTCGATCACATCCGGGCTGCCGGCCTGATCGTGCAGGGTGTCGACGTTCTGCGTGATCAAGGCGCTGATCCGCCCTTGGCGCTGCAACTCGGCCAGCGCCACATGCGCGGCATTCGGCTGCGCCTGACGCACTCTTGGCCAGCCGAGCATGGCCCGCGCCCAATAGCGACGGCGCGATTCGGGCGCAGCGAGAAATTCCTGATACATCATCGGCTGCCGGCCACGCCGTACACCTTCGCTGTCGCGGTAATCGGGGATGCCCGAGGGCGTGCTGATGCCGGCGCCGGTCAGCACCACAAAGCCGCCATCACTCATCTGCTCAACAAGCGTGCGCAGTTGGGGGGAATGCATCATCGATATCGCTCCGCGTTCACCAAAAAATTCAGACCGCCGGCAGCATTTCAGTTTGCCGAGTGCTAGCCGATAGGAAGTGCACGAGTACGCCTGCATGATCTGATCATAGACCTGGCGTCCTACTTTATTTACGTCAATTTTGGACGGTGATTGTGTCTCCTAAGTTTTTAACGCTAGCTGCACGTTTTTCCAGCACTTTGGTCTTGCTGGGTTCATTGAGTGGTTGCAGCGGTTTTTTTTCAGGCTCCCGTGAAGTTCCGATCAGCCCAGCGTCGATCAAAGAACTGACCACTGTTCTGGAAACCGAATATTTCGTCGAGTCGATCCCGTTACTCAATGAACAAAAGCCGAATACGATCATTTTCGTAGTGAACTTCGACGGCACCAACAATGACCGCGAGCAAGTACCACCCGGAGAAACCAAAACAGTGGTTGCTCAGTTGTTCGACAAGGTCGAGGGCAGCCGAGATTCTCGATCACCGATACGTAAGATCTATCTCCGTGGGCCGGGCTGTGCTGACGCCTGGTGATGTGTGCCGGACGCGGCTTTCGGTATTAGCTCCCGCAGCACGGCCAGCAATGCTCTCGCTCAGTTGGAGCGTTTCATCGCGCAAAACCCTTCCGCCACCGAGGTGAAGGTGCTCGTTGTAGGATTCAGTCGGGGAGCGGCGACGGCCCGGCATTTTTTGAACAAGGTTTACGAAGCCTCCCAAAAAGGAACTTTGGGAACGTCGGCGCCCGTCTGGTCGTCAGCCATCCTGATCGAAACGGTGGTGACCGGCCAAAGCTATTTTCTGAATCTGGCGTTTCCGCCAAACTTGGAATTTGCCTTGCATCTGGTTGCAAAAAACGAGACACGAACGCTGTTTCCACCTGTAGTCGACGACGATACGAAATATGAGCAGTTCACACGTCATTTTTCCGGGCTCGAACCACAGCCACGAGTATTCACTGTGCGCTTGCCGGGTGCGCATTCCGATCTGGGTGACTCCTATGACTCCGGCGCCGGACCACAGGTGACCAGGATTGCTACCAATATCATCGAAAAAATGGGGCTCAAGAAAGCCTGCCTCAATTCCTGCGACGAAGATACGGTGGTGGATATATGCAAGGGCACTGCGTCTGCGCGTATGGTCAGCGATGGCTTACATGATTCCAGGGGCAAGCTCGATCATCTGCTGGGAGCACGTTCGCCTTATTCCAAAGGCTTTGAACGTAAAGATGGTATGACCGCCAAAGCATTGATCGACATCGATCAAGCCGAGCGGATATATGACCGCATAATTTCCAATCGGACCGAGCATCCAGACGATGTGCTAACGATGAATCAGTTCTCCACGCGAGGAAGTTTGGTCTTCAAACGTAAGGCGCGTGAGACGGAGTGGCATCAGATAATTGATTCGGTGGAAAGCAGAGGTGAGATCGTCGTTTCGCAGGGCGTTCCGGCACTGATTTTAACGTGGCCTCATAAAGGCAAACGCGATATACCGGAGGTTGTCCGGCAAGCCATGGACAATGAGGCAGGTGATACCACACTGGACCTGGTGTTGTTCAAGTGCGAGGAGCATTGGTTCGTCAACGGCTATATCCCCGGCGATCAATAGTCCGGGTCTTTTCCCGGGCAAACAACTTGCCCGGGATTGATTCAGCTCTTACTTGCGCGCCTCCAGAATCAGATTGAACGGCGTTTGCGTCGCCCGGCGAAAGTGCTTGAACCCGGCCTCGGCAAACACCTTGCGCAAGCGCATTTCACCGGCCTGCGCACCGAGACCGAGGCCGACTTCCTGAGACAGCGAGTTCGGCGTGCAGATAAAGGTCGAGGCTGCGTAGAACAACCGGCCGACCGGGTTGATGTTGTCGTCCAGCGTATCGTTGGCAAACGGCTCGACCAGCAGCACCGTGCCGTCGTCCTTCAACGACTCGTAGGCATGCCGGGCAGCGCCGACCGGGTCGCCCATGTCGTGCAGGCAGTCGAAATAGCAGATCAGGTCATAGTCGCCGCCGGGGTAGCTTTTGGCGGTGTTCTGGAAAAACTTCGCCCGACTGCTGACCCCGCCTTCTTCGGCGCGTTGGGTGGCGACGGTGATCGACGGCGCGTGGTAATCGAAGCCGACGAAGCGCGAGTTGGGAAACGCCTGGGCCATGATCACCGTCGAGGCGCCGTGTCCGCAGCCGATGTCGGCGACTTTGGCGCCGTCTTCGAGTTTGGCTACCACGCCGTCCAGCGCCGGCAGCCATTCAGCGATCAAGTGACCTTTGTAGCCGGGGCGAAAGAAGCGCTCGGTGCCGGTGAACATGCACGGGTGGTGATCGCCCCAGGGCAGGGCGCCGTTGCCGCGCATCGCCTTGACCAGTTTGTCCTTGTCGTGGAAAAACGATGCCACCACGCCGAGCCCGCCGGCGACGTACACCGGCGAGTCCTCGATGGCCAGTGCCAACGCCTGTTCCTCCGGCAGGCGGAACAGACCATCGTGATGTTCCATGTAGCCGGACGCAGCATGGGCGCTGAGCCATTCGCGTACCAGTCGTGGGTTGCAGGTGGTTTTTTCGGCGAGGGCTTGCGGGGTGATCGGCTGACTGTCGGCCATCGCCCGGTACAGCCCGAGTTCTTCGCCAACGATGACGTTCGCCAGCATCGCGGCGCCGCCCATGTCGTTGACCAGTTTGCCCATGAATGCGTTGAGCCTTGATTCGTCCATCATGAGTGCTCCTGATACAGGATCACCGTCCGGTGGCAAAACGTTGTCGAGGCATGGGCCGCAGGGCAGTGGTCACAGAAGTGGGCAGGGCACAGCTGACGTCGTCCTGCATTCCCCCTCGACTGGGTAATAAGTCAGTCTAGTCGGGCTGGGGCGAGATGCAGGCTTTGTGAACACCGCAAATCCAATGTGGGAGCGGGCTTGCTCGCGAAAGCGGTGTGTCAGCCCCCGATGGATTGACCCATCCACCGCCTTCGCGAGCAAGCCCGCTCCCACAGGGGATATGTGGTGCTCCATCCCGCTGTGCGTCGGCAGTCGCTGGCCGCACACATCAATGGCTCACAGGTCACGCACCATGAGCCATTGGTCGTTGCCCCAGGCGTGGAAGCGCTCCAGCAGCGTCCAGCCACGCTTGGCGTAGTAGTCCTGTTTGTTCTGCGTGTGCAGATAGAACCGCGCGAAGCCACGCTGTTTCGCGGCCTGACTGATGCCTTCGATCAGTCGTTCCGCCAAGCCTTGGCCTCGTGCCTGCGGGCTGACAAACACGCACGCCAGCCACGGGCCAAGATCCGGGCGCAGGGCCAGATCCGCCCGGGCCAGCGCCGCGCCGCCGAGCAGTCGGTCACCATCCAGCGCAATCAGGCACGGCCAGTCGCCGTTGCTCTGGCCAGCGGCGAACTCGCGTTGCCATTCGGTCAAGGGTTGCTGGGCGTATTCGTAGGCGAATTGGCGGTGGATCCACTCGGCGTAAGTGTCGCTGTGCTGCGGGTGATCGACGAGCCATTCGAGGCGCAGGGACATGACGCGAATCCATTCTCGGAGGAGGGGAAAACATAAGAGCCGATTGCCCCGTGCAATGGCAATCCCGACAGTGTTTCGAGGGCTTTACAAAATCCCGCCATTCATCGGCCCGGCCCTTGTTTTACCGGCTCTTCGGACGATTGGAGCGGACGCCGACGCCCCTCGGCGCGATAGTGGGCGAGCAGGGCCACTGCCGACCCTGTCACTGATAAAAAGAACGC
Source organism: Pseudomonas sp. AD21 (assembly GCF_002878485.1). Taxonomy (NCBI): domain Bacteria; kingdom Pseudomonadati; phylum Pseudomonadota; class Gammaproteobacteria; order Pseudomonadales; family Pseudomonadaceae; genus Pseudomonas; species Pseudomonas sp. AD21. The sequence goes on along the minus strand of NZ_NQYG01000057.1, from coordinate 27,229 downwards.
GAGGTTGCCATGCCGAAATTCGTGATTGAACGCGAGATTCCAGGGGCCGGGACGCTGTCGGAGCAAGAACTCAAAGCCGTGTCGCAAACCTCCTGCCAGGTGTTGCGCGAACTCGGGCCGCAAGTGCAGTGGCTGCACAGCTATGTCACCGCCGACAAGATCTATTGCGTGTACATCGCGCCTGACGAAGAGCTGGTGCGCGAACACGCCAGGCTTGGCGGTTTCCCGGCCAACAATGTGGCGCGGGTGATGACGGTCATCGATCCGACCACGGCTGAATGACGTCAACCCGACTGCAGCGGAGCGTGATAGATGAGCACCCCCATTGATCTGACGGGCCTCAAGGAGCGCCAGAAAGTCGCCTGGGCCAGCGGCGACTACGCGGTGATCGGCACCACCCTGCAAATCGTCGGCGAAAACCTTGCCGAAGCCTGCGACCTGCGCTGCGATGAAGAGGTGCTGGATGTCGCCGCCGGTAACGGCAACGCCACTTTGGCGGCGGCGCGGCGTGGTTGTCTGGTGACGTCCACCGACTATGTGGCGGCGCTGCTGGAGCGTGGCCAGGACCGGGCGCGGGCCGAGCATCTGGATGTGACCTTTCAGGTTGCCGATGCCGAAGCGTTGCCGTTTGCCGATGAGAGCTATGACGCGGTGCTCTCGACCTTCGGCGTGATGTTTGCCCCGGATCAGGCCACCGCAGCGGCGGAATTGGCGCGAGTCTGTCGGCGGGGCGGGCGGGTCGGCCTGGCGAACTGGACACCGGAAGGTTTCGTCGGGCAGATGTTCAAGGTGCTGGGCCGCCACGTGCCACCGCCCGCCGTGGCCCAGCCGCCGTCGAACTGGGGCACTGAAGCCTGGTTGCACAGCCACTTTGGCGAACGTGAGTTCTTGCTGCAGGTCACGCGTCGTACCTTCAACTTTCGCTATCGCTCGGCGGCACATTTCATCGACATTTTCCGCCACTGGTACGGGCCGGTGCACAAGGCCTTCGCGGCGCTGCCGCCGGAGAGCGGGCAGGCGCTGGAGAGCGATCTGGCGGATCTGCTGAAGCGCTCGAACCGGGCGGGAGAGGGCTCGCTGGTGGTGCCGAGCGAGTATCTGCAGGTGGTGATCAGCAAACGCTGAATGTTCAGAACAGTGCAACCCCCACTGTGGGAGCGGGCTTGCTCGCGAAAGCGTCGGTTCAGTCAGTCGTTATTCCTACTGACCCAGCGCATTCGCGAGCAAGCCCGCTCTCCCAGGTTGTTGTGTATGGCGATCAGGTCTATTTCTCCTGCGGCCGCTCAAACCACTCCAGCGCCGTACGCCAGATGCAGATTCCCAGGAAGTACGCCGACGCCAGCAGCCACAAACCCATTACCAGCGGATTGATCACCGGGTGGTTGAGCACCAGCGACAGGCTGCACAGCAGCCAGATCGCCGTCACCGCGATGTTGATCGGCATGAACCGGCGCACGCGGAACGGGTGGAGGAATTTCATTCGGGTGACGGTCAGCAGTGCCAGAGCGATCACCGTCAACAAGGTGATCCACGGCCCCGGGCCGATGATGTACAGGCACAGGGCAACCACGTTCCACGCGGCCGGGAAGCCGACGAAGTAGTTGTCCTTGCTCTTCATGTTGACGTTGCAGAAACAGAACAGCGACGACACCAGAATCAGTGACACGGTCAGCAGCAAAGTGTAGTCGGGCAGGGGAATATAGCGGTAGATGAACAGCGCCGGGATGAACACGTAGGTCAGGTAATCGATCACCAGGTCGAGGATCGATCCGTCGAAACTCGGCAGCACCGATTGCACATTGACCTTGCGCGCCAGCGCGCCGTCGAGACCGTCGACGATCAACGCCACGCCCAGCCACATCAGGCAGTGGGTCGGCTGGTTTTCCAGCAATGCGAGGGTTGCCAGAAATGCAGTGACCACGCCGGTCGCGGTAAAACCATGGGCGCCCCATGCTTTGAGCCTGGCGATGTGTACGGTCGATATCACAGGGGCGTTCTCCAGATAAATGAAGCCTCGGGCAAAGGGCGCCGGCAAACCGGGTCGGGGTTGCAGCTATCGACCGGTTTGGCCGGGATAAGGTTCACCACCTTTGAATCTTAGCTGGCCGCACAAAAAATACCTCGACGAAATCCGCCATCTTCGGCTGGCGTCAGCCAAATGGTGTTGGCGCGATGGCTGTAGCGGTCTATCGTTGCCTGACGCAATTAATGCCAATGCCTGAGGACGAGATCATGAACACCAGCGATTTGCTCGAACAACTGCTGCGGGGCCAGGCCTCGGCAGGACAATCCAGTGGTGCCTCTTCTGGTGGTGGTCTCGATGGGCTGGGCGGCTTGCTCGGCGGCCTGTTGGGCGGCGGTGCGAGTAGCGGCGGCAGTGCGGCGCAGTCCGGTGGGCTGGGCGGTTTGCTCGGTGGCCTGCTCGGCGGTGGTAGCGGCGGTGGATTGGGCGGTGCGCTCGGCGGTGCGTTGGGCGGCGGGAGTACGCAAAGCCGTTCCGGCGGCACCAATTATGCGGCACTGGCGTCGCTGGGGATGATGGCGTTCCAGGCGTATCAGGCCTGGCAACGCAGTCAGGCCTCGGCCGCGCCACAACAGATCCCGCAAACGGCGGATCTGCTGGCCGGGCCAGAGGTCGAGGAACACAGCCATGCGGTGCTGCGGGCGCTGATTGCGGCGGCCAAGGCTGACGGGCAGATCGATGACCGCGAACAGCAGATGATCAATGATGAAATCAGCCAACACACTGACGACCCACAATTGCAGCAATGGTTTGAAAGCGAAGTCGCCAAACCGCTGGATGCGACCGAAGTCGCCCAGGCCGCTAAAGGCGACCCGGCCATGGCCGCCGAGATGTATCTGGTCAGTGTGATCCTGGTGGATGACCAGCAGGACGCCGAGCGCAGCTATCTGGATGAACTGGCGGCTGCCTTGGGGATCGATCCGGATTTGCAGGTGCATCTTGAACAACAGGCCAAAGGTCCGGCCTGACCTCGAAAACCTTTGAAAGTACCAGCCTCGGGCGGTCCATCCGTCCGGGGCTTTTTTACGTCGATTGAATTTTCCAGCGGCGCGTCGCTCTTCTGCATAACAGAGCCACACTGCGACCGGTGCGCCATGAACAGGAACCTCGACGACTACAACCGCATGCGCGATTTCTCGGCGACCTCAGAGCCCGCCGCCGTCAAGCGCCGTGGCCGCAGCAAGGCCACTGAGCATGCGCTGCAGTTCTGCATCCAGAAGCACGACGCTTCGCACCTGCATTACGACTTTCGCCTGGAACTCGATGGCGCACTGAAGAGCTGGGCGGTACCCAAGGGACCGTCGCTAGATCCCAAGGTCAAGCGCCTGGCGGTGCATGTCGAGGACCATCCACTGGATTACGCCACGTTTGAAGGCAGCATTCCCGAGGGACATTACGGCGCCGGCGATGTGATCGTCTGGGATCGCGGCGTGTGGATTCCGCTGGATGATCCGGCCAAGGCCTACGCCAAGGGCAAGCTCAAGTTCGAGTTGCAGGGCCAGAAGCTGTCCGGCCTCTGGAATCTGGTGCGCACGCACATGCCGGGCAAGAAGGAAAACTGGTTCCTGATCAAGCATCAGGACAGCGCCGCCCGCCCGCAAGACGACTACGACGTGCTTAGCGCGGAGCCGAACAGCGTGCTCAGCGAGCGGACCCTGATCAGCAAACCGAGGCTCGCCGCCGAGCAAGCAAAACCGTTGAAAAAAGCCCCGGCCAAACCGCGCAAGGCGGCGTCCGGGACCCTTACCGGCGCGCGCAAGGCCAAACTCCCGGCGCAACTCAAGCCAGAACTGGCGACCCTGGTCGACAGCGCACCCGAAGGGCAGTGGAGTTACGAGATCAAGTTCGATGGTTACCGGATCATGGCGCGCATTGATCACGATCAGGTGCAGCTGTTCACCCGCAACGGTCACGACTGGACGCACAAACTGCCGCAACAGGCGCAAGCGCTGGCCGCGCTGGGGCTGGAATCGGCGTGGCTGGACGGCGAAATGGTGGTGGCCAACGAGCAAGGCGTGCCGGACTTTCAGGCGCTGCAAAACGCCTTCGAGGCGGGGCGTAGCGGCAACATCGTCTACTACCTGTTCGACTTGCCGTATCTCAACGGCGTTGACCTGCGCGAAGTGCCGGTCGAGGAGCGTCGTGCGGCGCTGTCCACGGTGCTTGGTGGGCACGAGCAGCCCTTGCTGCGCTTTTCCGAAGCCTTCGACGAAACCCCGGACGCGTTGCTCAACAGCGCCTGCCAGATGCAGATGGAAGGTTTGATCGGCAAACGCCTCGGCTCGCCTTATGTGTCGCGGCGCAGCAGCGACTGGATCAAGCTCAAGTGCAAGCATCGGCAGGAATTCGTGATCGTTGGCTACACCGATCCGAAAGGCGCGCGCAGTGCCTTCGGTGCCTTGCTGTTGGGCCTGCATGATCGCGACAGTGGTGAGTTGCGCTACGCCGGCAAGGTCGGCACCGGGTTCAACGAGGCGACGCTGAAAAGCATCCTCGCCCAACTCAAGCCGCTGCAGGTGAAGAAGGCGGCGGTGGTCAATCCGCCAAGTGGCTTCGAGGCCAAAGGCGTGCACTGGCTCAAGCCGAACCTGCTGGCGGAAGTGGCGTTCGCCGAAATGACCAAGGACGGTTCGGTGCGCCACGCCGTGTTCCATGGTCTGCGCAATGACAAACCGGCCAAAGCGATTACCGAGGAGCGCGCGAAAACCGTGAAGACGCCAGCCAAAGCCAGCTCATCAAAGAAAGCCGCTTCATCAACGAAAGCCCCAGCGTCGAAGAAAGCCGAAGCGCCGCCGTCGCAGCCTGGTCTCGCCAGCGGCAAGGTGCGCATCACCCATCCCGACCGGGTGATCGATGCTGTCAGCGGGACCACAAAGATGCAACTGGCCGAGTATTACGCCAGCGTCGCGGAGTGGATACTGCCGCAACTCAAGGATCGCCCGGTGGCCCTGGTGCGGGCGCCGGATGGCATCGCTGGCGAACTGTTTTTCCAGAAAAACGCCGAGCGCCTGGCGATCCCAGGGATCACCACGCTGGACAAGGACGTCACCGGCCAACCGATGATGCTGATCAACAACGCCGAAGCGCTGATTGGCGCGGTGCAGATGAGCACGGTCGAGCTGCACACCTGGAATGCCACAACCGTCGATCTCGACAAACCTGACCGCTTCGTCCTTGATCTTGACCCGGACCCTGCGCTGCCGTGGAAAAGCATGGTCGAAGCCACCGCACTGACCCTGACCGTGCTCGATGAACTGGGGCTCAAGGTGTTTCTCAAGACCAGCGGCGGCAAGGGCATTCACTTGGTGGTGCCGTTGACGCGCAAGCATGGCTGGGATGAGGTCAAGGATTTCAGCCATGCGATCGTCAGTCATATGGCGAAACTCTTGCCGGAGCGATTTTCCTCGGTGTCCGGGCCGAAAAACCGTGTTGGGCGGATCTTCATCGATTACCTGCGCAACGGCCTGGGCGCCACCACCATTTGTGCTTACGCGGCGCGTACTCGCGAGGGGTTGCCGGTGTCGGTGCCGTTGTTTCGCGAAGAGGTGGCCGAAATCAAGGGCGGCAATCAGTGGAACATCAGCAACGTCAATGAGCGCTTGAGCGAAGTCGGCGATGCGCCGTGGGCTGACCTGAAGAAAACCCGCCAGAGCATCACCGCCGAGATGCGCAAGCGGGTCGGTATGAAAAAGTGATTATGTGTCGCGCAGCAAGTCGTGGGCGTTGAGCAGTTCGAAGGCGATTGCGGGGTGGTTGTTCAGGCCCCGGCGGATGGCTGCCGGGATTGCTTTGCGCGTCTTGCGGCACAGCCCCGGTAGGTCCTCGATCTGAATCTCGATGCCGAGCATGGTGCGCACTTCATGAAACCCCGGGGATATCTCCACGCGCACGCCCAACTGCTCGTACATGCGGTTTTGCAGGTGCCGCAGGTCGGCGAGGTCTTTGAGTTGTTCCAGGCGGGCGAGGAGGATTTTTTCCTGTTCACGGGTCAGGCGCAGGATGCGCAGATCTGTGCCGGGCGTCTCCAGCAACGAGTCGCGCCCGCAATCGCAGGCGCCGGGCGGGCAGGGTGAGCGCAAAGGCGCGACGGGCACAAGAGTCGTCATGGCCTCCATCATAGAGGCCGTGGGACCGTTTTGCCTATGTGCCTTCAGCTGCCATCCATCGGCCGCTTCATCCCTGGCAGCTACTGATTCAGACCTTCGTAATGCACCAGAATCGCATTGGCGAGGTCTTCATCGCTGGCGTTCAAACCTGGGTTGTCGTGGCGTACCTGTTGCAGCACCGACTCAAGATAAACCCCACGGATGGCCCCGCCGCTGGCGACAAACGCTGACAGGTCGTCGCGTGCCGGAATCACCATTTTGTGATCCTTGAAGGTCGAGTACAGCGATGCGGACACACCCGCCGAGGTAGCGACGTCTCCGGCATCGACACGAGCCAGAGCCGAGCCGACAGGGAGGCACAGCAGGAGAGAAGAAACGAGCACTAACTTGCGCATGACGGTGTTCCTCCACAAGCGCGAAGCAAAAAGGAAGGACTACATAATCTCAGAGGTGCGCCGCTTGCCGGAGTTCCATTCGAACGCATGGATACTTGCTGAAACGCTCTGATGCGGCACATTCGCGCAAATAGGCTTAACTGAAACCCTGACAGGCGCATTCCAGCGAGCCTCAGGGAGGATCCCCCGGTGTCGATCAAATTGCGTTTGCGGTTGCTGATTGCAACCAGTCTGCTGACGGCGCTGATCGTGAGTCTGGTCAGTTATGTGGGCAACACGCGCATGTCCGGTGCGGTGAACGACAACGCGGTGAGCATGACCGCACTGCGCAATCACATGGAAGCCGACATGATGCACGACGCACTTCGCGCCGATGTGTACTCAGCGCTGCTGGTGGGCCTGGGCAAAAGCACCGGCACGGCCGCCGAGGTGCGTGACTCGATCAACGAGCACGCGACGCACTTTCGCGAAGTGCTGGATGAAAACCTCAAGCTGCCGGTCAACCCGACGATCAAGGCTGCGCAGGAACACATCAAGCCCAGCCTGGACACCTACATCGAGGCGGCCGAGCGCATCGTCGGCCTGGCACTGGACAACCCGGACAGCGCCCAGCGGGAACTCGGCACGTTCAATGCCGCGTTCAGCCAGCTCGAAGAGCAGATGGCCGCGCTCAGCGAACTGATCGAAAGCAATACCCGCGACACCCGTCAGGCCACCGAAAGCGCGATCCGCAACGCCAACATCGCCCTCGCCGTGGTGTTGCTCGCCAGCCTGTTGCTGTTGTTGGCGCAAGGGCGCTGGGTAACCCGCAGCATCATGGGGCCGCTGAAGTCCGCCAATCACATCGCCCAAAGCATTGCCCACGGCAACCTCAGTGAGCCGATCAGCGAACCCGCCGGCAAGGACGAGGCCAGCACGCTGATCCGCAGCCTGGCGACCATGCAGCGCGATCTGCGCGACATGATCGACGTGGTGCGGCGCAACGCCCATGGCGTCAGCGGCATGAGCGAGCAGTTGAGCCACGGCTGCCATCAGGTGGCCGACAGCAGTCAGCAGCAAAGCGCCGCCGCCGGCACCATGGCCGCTGCCGCCAGCCAGATGACTGCCAGCATCGAGGACATCACCCGCCACGCCGAACGCGCGCTGGGCATGGCCAATCAGGCCGAGTCGCTGGCCAAGAGTGGCGGACAGGTGATCCATCAGGTGGTCAGCGACATGGACGACATCGCCCGCTCGGCGCAGCAGTCGGCGCAGGTGATCCGCACGCTGGATCAGGAGTCCGAAGGCATCTTCAACATCATTCAGGTGATCAAGGGCATTGCCGACCAGACCAATCTGCTGGCGCTCAACGCGGCCATCGAGGCGGCGCGGGCCGGCGAACAGGGCCGGGGCTTTGCGGTGGTTGCCGACGAAGTGCGCAGCCTGGCCGCCCGCACCAGTGCCTCAACCCAGGAAATCGCTGCCATGGTCGCGCGCATCCAGCACAGCACTCGCGAGGCGGTCAGCAGCATGGAGGCCGGCGTGGCCCAAGTCGACAAGGGCATGGCGGTCACGGCCGAAGTCGAGCGGGCGATTCGCGAAATCCTCGACGCGACTCTGAGCACCACGCAACTGGTCAACGACATCACCCGCACCATCGGCGAGCAAAGCCAGGCCAGCAACGAAATCGCCCATCAAGTGGAAATGATCGCCGGGATGTCCGAGGGCAACAGCAAGGTGATCGGGCAGACGGCCAATACCACGGATGAATTGTCGAGTCTGGCGGGGGCGTTGGCGTTGTCGGTGGATCGGTTTCGGTTGTAGTGGGGTGGTGTTTGAACTATCGCCATCGCGAGCAGGCGAAGGCCTGCAGGGGTTGGCAGTGTTGTGTAGGAGTGAGCCTGCTCGCGATGGGGCCAGCCCAGGCGCCAAAGCTTTCGGGATCATGTTCAGCCCGGATTGGCCGATAACGCCCAGAGCGGAAAAAGACTCTCAAGTCGGGAACAGACGCGCTGGTTTGCCCTGACGTGATATTCTTCGCCTCAACTTGGTTTGACCTTATTCAGTTTGCCTGCCTTTTGGGCGGGCTGACGGAATCCCTGTCGCTCAAGTAGCTGAAGCCAATAATGATAAAAAGTCAGTTCAGAAGGGACATTAACTGAGGTCGATGCGGTACGTCGGCCTTGTGTGCCCACCCGTCAAAATTGCAGTGTGAAGGTGCCCGCGACCCTGGCCTGAGTGTCGCGACAAAAGGCCCTCATGGCCACAACAGCGGCGGGCGGAAGGCGTTTTATCATAGGTGCAACGGATGTTTAAGAAAGTGAATACAGCCTTGCTAGGGCTGGCTTTGGCGATGGGGATGTCGTCTGCCAATGCTGAAGAAGCGAAGAAAGTCGACGTTCTGCTGATCGGCGGCGGCATCATGAGCACCACCCTGGGTGTGTGGATCAATGAGCTGGAGCCGAGCTGGTCGATGGAAATGGTCGAGCGCCTCGATGGCGTCGCCCTGGAAAGCTCCAACGGCTGGAACAACGCCGGTACCGGTCACTCGGCGCTGGCCGAACTGAACTACACCCCGGAAGACGACAAAGGCAACGTGACGATCCCGAAAGCCGTCGAGATCAACGAAGCGTTCCAGGTGTCCCGTCAGTTCTGGGCGTGGCAGGTTCAGCAAGGCGTTCTGAAAAACCCTCGCTCGTTCATCAACACCACGCCGCACATGAGCTTCGTGTGGGGTGATGACAACATCAAGTTCCTGAAAAAGCGCTACGAAGCCCTGCAAGCGAGCCCGCTGTTCGCCGGCATGCAGTACTCCGAAGACCCGGCTGTGATCAAGAAGTGGGTTCCGCTGATGATGGAAGGGCGTGACCCGAACCAGAAAATCGCGGCCACCTGGAGCCCGCTGGGTACCGACATGAACTTCGGCGAGATCACCCGCCAGTTCGCCGGTTACCTGCAGACCAAGCCTAACTTCGACCTGAAACTGTCGAGCGAAGTCGAAGACATCACCAAGAACGCCGACGGCACCTGGCGCGTCAGCTACAAAAACCTGAAAGACGGCACCAAGACCGAAACCGACGCCAAGTTCGTGTTCATCGGCGCGGGCGGCGGCGCTCTGCACCTGCTGCAGAAGTCCGGCATTCCTGAAGCCAAGGAATACGCTGGCTTCCCGGTCGGCGGCTCGTTCCTGGTGACCGATAACCCGGCCATCGCCGAGCAGCACCTGGCCAAGGCCTACGGTAAAGCTTCGGTTGGCGCACCTCCGATGTCGGTTCCGCACCTGGACACCCGTGTTCTGGACGGCAAGCGCGTCATTCTGTTTGGCCCATTCGCGACCTTCAGCACCAAGTTCCTCAAAGAAGGCTCGTACCTGGACCTGCTGACCAGCACCACCACCCACAACATCTGGCCTATGACCAAGGTCGGCATCAAGGAATACCCGCTGGTCGAGTACCTGGCCGGTCAACTGATGCTGTCGGATGAAGACCGTCTGAACGCGCTGAAGGAATACTTCCCGAACGCCAAAGCCGAAGACTGGCGCCTGTGGCAAGCCGGCCAACGCGTGCAAATCATCAAGCGTGATGAAGCCGCTGGCGGCGTGCTGAAACTGGGCACCGAAATCGTTGCAGCACAAGACGGCTCCATCGCCGGTCTGCTGGGCGCATCGCCAGGCGCGTCGACCGCTGCACCGATCATGCTGAGCGTGCTGCAGAAAGTCTTCAAAGACAAAGTCGCAACCCCTGAGTGGCAAGCCAAGCTGCATCAGATCGTTCCAAGCTACGGCACCCAGCTGAACAACGATCCGGCCAAAGTCGCACAAGAGTGGGCGTACACCGCCAAGATCCTCGAACTGCCAACGCCTCCGGTGATTGGTCAGGCGGCTGCTCCGGCAGCACCTGCAGCTGAAAAAGCTACAGCGCCGAAGGAAAATGCTGCACGTGACATGGCCCTGTAACTAGACGCCAGACACACAAAAGCCCACTGAACCGGTAACGGTCAGTGGGCTTTTTTTGTGCCTGCGTCTACCTGGGTTTTGCGCTCGCCAGATACGCCCCAAGCTTGCGCCCCATCTCTTCCCCCAACGCCTGCAACCCGCTCAATGGTCTTACCATCACTTCAAACTCGACAATCTTCCCGCGCTCATCAAAGCGAATCATGTCGATGCCCTTCAACTCTTTCGCCCCGACCTTGGCACTGAACTCCAGCACCACATTCAAGCCATCGGCAGTCGCCAGTTCGCGGTGGTATGTGAAGTCTTCGAATACGTCGAACACGGTGTTGAGTATCATCGTCACCACTGGCGCGCCGGGGTAGGGCGAGTGGGCCATGGGCGAGCGGAACACCGCGTTCGGGTCGAGCAGCTCGGGCAGGGCCTTGAGGTTACCGGTGCGGATCATCTCGTGCCAGCGCTTCAGTGACTCGGCGGCGTTGGGGTGCAGGTTCAGGTCGGACATGGTTTCACTCCTTTTTTGTTGTTGTTTGCGCGACGCCAATGACTCTAGATCAAAGCGGCCGGGGATGAATCTTTGTGTGGCGCTCTGAATAGCGGGCTATGGCCGGAGCGGATCAGATGCGCATCTGATCCGTATTTTTCTGTTGGATCTGCCTCTGTTACCGGTTCAGTCAGGCGCTCAAAATACCCCGGCAGTTCGGTCACTCGCGGCAGTCCTTCATCCTGAAGCGCCCGGTGCACCGCAAGCTCAGCATTAAGGAGAGCAGAATGAACAAGATGGCGATTTTCCTGGGTGGGTTTCTGGCGTTGACCATTCTGATCGGAATGCTCGCGACGATTTCTCCGGTCTGATGATCAGCAGTTGAGTACCGGCATGTAACGATCCTCACGTTTTTTGAAATGGATCGGTGCTGTCGGGATTTTCTCACCGTTCAGAAAGAGCTCCGGCAGCGTCAGGATGAAATCGTCCATCTCGCCGCTGCCCAAGGATGTCCCGGGCGAATACAGGTCCAGCCATTGCTCCCGCGGGTCGAAGCCGGTTTTCAAGCGTTCGATGCTGACCTGATAGGATTTGCCATTGGCCAGTTGCACGGTGGCCATGGGCGAGGCCGCGCTGATCCAGAGTGCCGGTGGGGGAGTGCTGTAGGCGGCATCCCATTTTTCCTTGGTGTCCAGGTTACGCATATAGGGTGGCGTATACAGGGACGCGTACATCCGTAATTCGGTATCAGTGTTGTGATGGAAGTCCGGCCTGGTCGGGGTCCCCGGCAGCGCTGCGTAAACCAGCAGGTGCACCCAATCGAGTTCCTCGGACGTGGTCTTGTAGCTTATGGCCTGGTGTGGGCCGGGGCATGTTCTGATCAGCAATGCGTTCTGACCGACAGCCGATTGCGGATTCAGGTAAGGACCCGTGCTACAGGCTGCGAACAGAGGAACCAGCAGATAGAAGGCAAGGCGTTTCAATTAATCGACTCCGTGATTGACTGTTTTCCTTTTCCAGCTGCCGCAGATTACCTGAATTGCCAACGGTGTACCGCTCAGCCACCACGGGGGTCTCAAATGCGGTGCAATCCTCGATCAGGGGCCCGAAAGAACACCGCCATCTAATTAAAAGCGCATTCGGTATTAGACTCCCCGCAGGATCTGATACCGGAAAGCGCTGCCATGTCGAACTCACCATGGACTCGTTGATCAACGCCGCCGGCCGCGCGCTTGCGGCGGGGGATCCGTTGGCGGCATTAAAGCTTGTCGCCCTGCGCGAAGACCCACCCGCGTTGGCGCTGCGTGGCATTGCCATGGCCCAGCTCGGTGATTTGACCCGGGCCAAGGCGTTGCTGCAGCGGGCGGTCAAGGCGTTTGGCGCCAATGAGCCGTTGTCCCGGGCGCGCTGTGTGGTTGCCGAGGCAGAGGTGGCGCTGGCGACACGGGACCTGGGCTGGCCGGTGAAGGCACTGGAAGCGGCGCGGCGGGTGCTGCTCGATCACGCCGATCACCTGAATGCATCGCACGCCCGGTATTTGCAGATCCGCCGTTTGCTGTTGATCGGCCGGCTCGATGAGGCGCAGGCATTGCTCGTAGAGCTGGACCCCGCTCCGTTGGCCCCGGCGCTGCGGGCTGTCCACGAATTGCTGACGGCGGGGGTCGCCTTGCGGCAGGTGCAGACGCACACGGCGCGGGCGGCGCTGGTTCGGGCCGCACTGGCTGCGCAGCAGGCCGGGATACCGGCGCTGACTGCCGAAGTTGAACACGCCGGGCAGGTCCTTGAGGCACCGGCCGCGCGACTGAGCAGGGGCGGCCAATCGCAACCGGTGAAGCTGGAGCAGGTACAAGCATTGTTCGCTTCCAGCACCCTGGTGGTCGATGCCTGTCGCTACAGCGTGCGCGGCGCCGGGATGACGCTGGCGTTGGCGACGCGGCCGGTGCTGTTCAGTCTGGCGCGGATGCTGGCCCAGGCGTGGCCCGAAGACGTATCGAGAGAGGCGTTGATCGGCGGGGCGTTTCGCTTGAAGCTGAGCGACGAATCCCACCGCGCACGCCTGCGGGTGGAGATCGGCCGCTTGCGTTCGGCGTTGCAACCGTTGGCGCGGATCGTCGCGACCGCGCGTGGTTTTGCGTTGGTGGCTGCCGACGTGGCGCTGCTCACCTTGCCGGTCGAGGACAAACACGCCGCGTTGCTGGCCTTGCTCGCCGATGGCGAAGCCTGGTCGAGTTCGGCGCTGGCCCTGGCGTTGGGCAGTAGCCAGCGCCAGGTACAACGGGCGTTGGAAAGCCTGGCAACGACGGAGCGGGTGCAATCTTTCGGCGTTGGCCGTGCGCGGCGCTGGACCACGCCGCCGGTGCCGGGTTTCGCGACGATCTTGTTACTCCCGGTGTCGCTGGGCAATGGCTAGGCTGGACTCACCCAGACTCATCCACCAGCGAGGAAGGCATCATGAAACAGGCAAACGCAGAAATACTTCGTGAGTATGGCCCGTTCGAAGGCGTCGAACGTGTCCACGGCGTAACCTTCGACGGCCAGCACGTGTGGTTCGCCAGCGACGGCCAGCTCAATGCGCTGGACCCGGCCAGCGGTGAAACCGTGCGCACGATCAAGGTCGGCGCCGATGCCGGCACCGCATTCGACGGCAAGCATCTGTTCCAGATCGCCGACAGCCGCATCCAGAAAATCGACCCGGCCACCGGCCGCGTGCTCAACACCATCCCGGCACCGGGCGGCGGTAACGACTCGGGGATGGCATGGGCCGAAGGTTCTTTGTGGATCGGTCAGTATCGCGAGCGCAAGATCTATCAGGTTGATCCGCAGACCGGCGAGGTTCTGCGCACGCTGGCGTCAGACCGGTTTGTCACCGGGGTGACCTGGGTTGACGGCGCCTTGTGGCATGGCACCTGGGAGGGCGATGAAAGTGAACTGCGCCGGGTCGATCCGGAGGATGGCGAGGTCCTGGAAAGTCTGAAGATGCCCGCAGGAACTGGCGTTTCCGGGCTGGAGGCGGATGGCGGCGAGCGGTTTTATTGCGGCGGCGGAGGCAGTGGGCAGTTGCGGGCGGTGCGTCGGCCCAAGTGATTGATGGTGTCTTGACCGGCCTCTTCGCGAGCAGGCTCGCTCCCACAGTGGTTCAGCGTTAACCGGACAAATGTGGTAGCGAGCCTGTTCGCGAAGGGGCCAGTAGCTTCACTGAAAATCTCCCAAGCGAATCAAGGCGCACCAAACACCATCGTCCAGTAAACCCCCTCATCACTGCGCGCCTCACTGGCAAACCCGGCGCCGACCTGGGTGAACATCGGGTTCATCAGGTTGGCGCAATGCCCGGGGCTGGCCAACCACCCGGTCATCGCCTTGCCCGGCGAACTCTGGCCGGCGGCGATGTTTTCGCCAATCTGCCGCCCGCGATACCCCGCTGCCCGGGCGCGATCCGCCGGCATGTCGCCGTCCGGATCACGGTGGGCGAAGTAGTTGCCGTAGGCCATGGCCTTGCTGTGCCCTTGAGCAGCGGCTCCCAGCGCCGGGTTCCAGCTCAGGGGCCGGGCGGCGGCGAAGCGCTGGCGTCCGCACATCCGTGGGCGCGCCCGGGCGGCGTTGACCTCGGCGAGCAAGGCTTTACCGACGCTGCGGTTGTCGCCGACCCGGCTGTCGAGCACCGGTTGCGCCAGCACTACTTGCCACTCACCACGGGAACGACTGACGCCGATGTCGGCGTACTGAGCGTCGAGCAGGGCGGTGCAGTGGCTGTCTTGCAGCTGTTCAAAGGCTTGCTCGGCATCCCCGGCACCGACAATGCGGATGCTGCGCACGGCCACCGCCGAATAACCCGAAGACTTCAACGTCTCGCGCAAACCACCGCCGTAGCCATAGCCGATCGGCAATGCGAGATTGGATTTCATCGCCAACGGCGCCAGACGTTGGGCCGGCCGGCGGTCGCAGCGTTGCGGATGAGCGCGGTAGTCATTGATGGCCGCCACCAGTTGCCGCTCTTCGCTGGCGTGGGTGGTCTCGGTGAACAGTGGGGCAAGGATCAGCAGGCACAGCGAAACGAAGCGTGATGAGCGAACGACATGGCGCATGGGACGGCAGGCTCTGGGAAAAGGACAGTGCTGAAGTGCGGATCCGCGAAATGCGGCGCCTCTAGGACTGGGCTTTTGGGACTTGGTTCATGCTGGCCACATGGCTTTTTTTTGGTGGGTGATGGAGGGTGGGGCAAGCCTGGATTTTGTGTTGCCCGGACTAGCGCCTTCGCGAGCAAGCTCGCTCCCACAGGGGGAACGCATTGCCAAAGGTGGGAGCGGGCTTGCTCGCGAAGAGGCCAGTCGCAACACCACCAGATTTGTTGATCAAACCCGATCAGCGATTAAGCACATCCCCCATCCACTGCAGATACTGCACCCGCTCGGAAATCGAGTTGTGCCCCGCGTCCGGCACCACCCGCAGCGTCGCCACGCCTTTGGGGAAATGCGCCAACAGCCGTTGCGTGCTGTCCCGTGGAATAACCTCGTCATCGCTGGCCGCCAGCAGCAAGGTCGGCACCTGAATGTGCGCGGCATAGCGGCCCGACTCGAAACGATCCTTGAGCAACCACTGCACCGGTAGCCACGGGTATTGGCGGACGGCGACTTCTTCGAGGCTGTTGTACGGCGTCACCAGAATCAGTTTTGTCGCCGGGCGCTGACTTGCCAGCCGCACCGCCACTCCCGAACCCAGGCTGCGCCCTACAACGGCAATCTGTGGATGGCTGGCGTACACCTGATCGAACAGCGCCAATGCATCTTCGGCAATCGCCTCCTCCGATGGCGCGCCGCCGCTGCCGCCAAAGCCCCGGTAATTCAGCAGATACAGCGCGTAGTCGGGGAAGGCCTGGCTGAACGCAGGCAGGTTGCGCGACACGTCCTCGGCATTGCCACCAAAGTAGATCAGCGCCTTTGGCCCGGCGTGCGCGCGAATGGTCACCCAGACATCGGCATCCGGCATCGACAGCTTCATTCGCGAATCGGGCGTGGCAACGGCGTTGTCGGGCCGGGGGAAATAGATCAGGGAGCGCTGAAACACGAACAGTGCACCGCACAACACCAGATACAGGGCGATGATCAAGGCGACGAGTGACATCAGGATTCTGGACATTCGGCTAACTTTAACGGGGCGCGGGTGTTCGCAGTCGCAGTGTAGCCGAGCGGTACACGGTGGCCGCTGTTGAACACAACGTGCAACAGATTCACGCAGCAGGGGAACCAGCATGAGCCACACTGAGGGTTGCTCCCGTCGCCGATTGCTTACGCTGGCTGCCGGGGTTTCGGCGGTCCTGACCTTTGACCGAGCGTTGGCCAGTGCCGCGCCGACTGCCACTTCGCCGAGCCAGGCAGGAGACCAGACCATGCAGACCCGCGCCATCCCCTCAAGCGTCGAGTTGCTGCCCATGGTGGGCCTGGGCACTTATCGCGGCTTTGACGTTGCGCCCGGCGAAACCGCCTATAAACAACTGCCAGCGGTGCTCGACGAGTTGTTCAGAAAGGGCGGAACGCTGATCGACAACTCACCGATGTACGACCGCGCCGAGCAAACCACCGGCGAGTTGCTGTCGATCCACGAACCGCGTTCACCCGCGTTTCTGGCGACCAAGGTATGGACACGCGGACGCAAGGAGGGCATCGCGCAGATGGAACAATCCTTCCGTCTGCTGCGTACTGAACGCATCGACCTGATGCAGATCCATAATCTGCTGGACTGGCAGACTCATCTGCCGACCCTGCGCGAATGGAAAGAACAGGGCCGCATCCGCTACATCGGCATCACCCATTACACGCCTTCGGCCTACGACGAAGTCGAGGCGGTACTGAAGGCCGAACAGCTCGACTTCCTGCAAATCAACTACGCTCTCGATGACCGTGGCGTGGAAAAACGCATCCTGCCGCTGTGCCGCGAACGCGGGGTCGCGGTGATCTGCAATCGACCGTTCGGCGGCGGTGGGTTGCTGACTCGACTCAAGGGCAAGCCATTGCCAGCCTGGGTCTCGGATGTGCAGGTCAGCAGCTGGCCGCAACTGGCGCTGAAATTCCTGCTGTCGCACCCGGCGGTGACCTGCGTGATTCCCGGCACCGGCAATCCGCGCTACATGGCCGATAACGCCGGCGCCGGGTTCGGGCCGATGCTCACCGATGCGCAGCGGCATCAGTTGATTGCGCTGCTGGGCTAAGCGTTTGCGCGCGATAACGCAACGCCTCCAGCAACAGCGCAAACGCCGGCGCTGCCTGCCGTCGGCTCGGGTAGTACAGGTGATAGCCGGCAAACGTCGGGCACCAGTCTGCCAGCACTTGCACCAAACGCCCTTCGGCCAGGTGCGGTGCGACGATGTTTTCCGGGATGTAGCTGAGGCCGAAACCGTCGAGTGCGGCGTCGAGCAGCGGGTACACGCCATTCAGGGTGACTTGCCCGGACACGCGCACCTTGAGGCTTTCGCCGTTCTTTTCGAACTCCCAGGAATACAGCCCTCCGTTGGTCGGCAGGCGCAGATTGTTGCAGGCGTGGTCAGTCAAATCTCTCGGCGATTGCGGCCGCGAGCGGCTGGCGAAATAAGCGGGCGAGCCGACCACCGCCATGCGCATGTCCGGGCCGATGCGGGTAGCGATCATGCCTTGCGCCACGTCTTCGCCCAGGCGTATGCCGGCGTCGAAACCCTGCCCGGCGATGTCGACGAAACCGTAGTCGCAACACACCTCCACGGCGATGTCCGGATATTTCGGCAGAAACGCCTTGAGCACCGGCCGCAGCAGCCAGTTCAGTGAGTGGTCGGTGGCGCTGATGCGGATGCGGCCTGCCGGGGTTTCGCGCAGGCTGCTCAGGGCCGCCAGTTCCAGTTCGATTTCTTCGAAGCGCGGGCCGATCGTTTGCAACAGATGTTCGCCGGCCTCGGTGGGCGAGACGCTGCGCGTGGTGCGGGTCAGCAGGCGCAGGCCCAGGCGCGCTTCCAGCGCACGGATGGTATGGCTGAGCGCCGATTGCGAGACGCCGAGTTTGGCCGCAGCTTTGGTGAAACTGCGCTCGCGGGCCACGGCGAGGAAGGCGAGCAGGTCACTGGCGTTTTCGCGAAGCATTGATGAGTGTCCCGCATAAGTTTTTTCAAATTCTAGTCGATTATCCGAACAGTTCAGCTCGGTAAAGTGCGGTTATTGCTCACCGGAGACCACCGCCATGAACCCGATTGCCGCTTCCGCATTGACCCTGTCCTTACTCGCGGGCGAGGCCCAGGCCAACGAACCCCCACGCGTCACCGTCACCGCCAACGGCTCGCAACCCTCGGCCAAAGGCCCGGCAGACTGGTTTACCGGCACTGTGCGTGTCGACGCGCCGTTCAAGGGCAGTGATGCGGCGCGAGTCAGCGGTGCCACGGTGACGTTCGAGCCGGGTGCACGCACCGCGTGGCATACCCATCCGTTGGGGCAGACGTTGATCGTCACCGCCGGGGCCGGTTTTGTGCAGGAGTGGGGGCAACCGGTTCGCGAGATCCGTCCTGGCGATACCGTGTGGATCGCTCCCGGCGCCAAGCATTGGCACGGAGCTGCACCGAACACGGCGATGACCCACATTGCAATTGCCGAAGTGCTGGATGGCAAAGTAGTGGACTGGATGGAGCAGGTGAGCGAGGCACAATATCCAAGATCGGAGTAACTTTCGCATCCTCGACCCCTAGCACCCCATGCTGGTGCGCTACCGAAGCCCTCACCCCATATCGCTCGGGGAGAGGGCTTGGATGTGCAGAAGACTAGATCATCTCCGGCAAGGAAGAGAGAATCTTGTCCAGCGTGATCGGATACTCGCGCACCCGCGCCCCGGTGGCGTTGTAGATCGCATTCGCCACCGCCGCGCTCACGCCGCAAATCCCCAGTTCACCCACACCCTTGGCTTTCATCGGCGATGAAATCGGATCGGTTTCGTCGAGGAAAATCACCTCTTGATGTGGAATGTCGGCGTGCACCGGCACCTCGTATCCGGCGAGGTCATGATTGACGAAAAAGCCCAGCCGTTTGTCCACCGCCAGCTCTTCCATCAACACCGCACCGACGCCCATGGTCATCGCGCCGATCACCTGGCTGCGCGCGGCTTTCGGGTTGAGAATCCGTCCCGCTGCGCATACGGCGAGCATGCGCCGCACGCGGACTTCGCCGGTCGCTGCATCCACCGCAACTTCAACGAAATGCGCGCCGAAGGTCGACTGCTGGTACTGCTTGGCGAGGTCGGCGAATTCGATGCTGTCCTCTGCCTCGACCACGCCATCTTTTGCCGCATCACGCAGCGGCAGGGCCTTGCCGCCAGCGCGGACTTGACCGTCGGCAAACTCGACGTCACCACCGCTCATGCCCAGCTTCGTCGCCACCGCTTCGCGCAGTTTCATGCACGCGGCATACACCCCGGCAGTCGAGCAGTTGCCGCCGAACTGGCCACCTGAGCCGGACGATACCGGAAAGCTCGAATCACCCAGATGCACGGTGACGTCCGCCAGGTCCACACCCATCATCTCGGCTGCGGTCTGGGCGATGACGGTGTAGCTGCCGGTGCCGATGTCGGTCATGTCGGTTTCCACCGTGATCTTGCCGTCGCACTCCAGCCGCACTCGGGCGCCGGACTTCAGCAGCAGGTTGTTGCGAAACGCCGCAGCGACGCCCATGCCGATCAGCCAGCGACCTTCGCGACGGCTGCCGGGACTAGCATTGCGCTGGTTCCAGCCGAATTTCTCGGCACCGGTCTGCAAGCATTCGATCAGGCGTCGCTGGGAAAACGGGCGCTCGGTTTTCACCGGATCAACCTGCGTGTCATTGAGGATGCGGAACTGCACCGGGTCGAGTTTGAGCTGCTCGGCCATTTCGTCCATGGCGATTTCCAGCGCCATCAGCCCCGGCGCTTCACCCGGCGCGCGCATGGAGTTGCCCTCGGGCAGATCCAGTGGCGCCCGGCGCATGGTTACCCGGCGATTTTCCCCGGCATAAAGCAGCTGGCTCGGTTGCGCGGCGACTTCAACCTTGCCGTCCTTGAGGTTGCCCGACCAGCCTTCGTGAGCGATGGCGCTGAGCTTGCCGTCCGCCGTGGCGCCCATCCGAATGCGCTGGATCGTGGCCGGGCGGTGGGTGGTGGTGTTGGCCATTTGCGGGCGGGCGAGGGCGACTTTCACCGGGCGGTTGGCCAGGCGCGCACCGAGGGCGGCGAGGATCGCGTCGGCACGAATGAACAGTTTGCCGCCGAAGCCGCCGCCAATGTACGGCGAGATCAGGCGCACATTTTCCTTGGGCAGGCCAAGGGTAGTGGCGACGTCGCCGACGCTCCAGGCGATCATCTGATTGGAGGTCCATAAGGTCAGATGATCACCTTTCCATGCGGCCAGCGTCGCGTGCGGCTCCATCATCGCGTGGGTCTGGTCGGGAGTGGTGTAGGTCTGGTCGAACTGCACCGGCGCGGCGGCGAAGGCCTTGTCGAAATCGCCGTGGGTGACGTCGGGCAACTCGTCGTCTTCGACACCCTGGTCGCGCACGTTGGCCAGCTCGAACTCGCCTTTGGCCGCGACGTAATCGACCTTGACCAGTTGCGCTGCGGCGCGAGCCTGTTCGAAGGTTTCGGCGACCACCAGCGCCACGGCCTGGTGATAGTGCTGCACCTCGGGCACGGCGAGCAGCGGCGCCGCGTTGTATTGGCCCTTGCCGAGTTTGCCGGCATTAGCGGCGGTGACGATCACGAGCACGCCGGGCGCGGCTTCGGCGGCGTCAAGATCGATGTGGCTGATACGGCCCTTGGCGATGGCCGAGCCGACCATGAAACCGTAAGCCTGATTCGCCACGGCCTCGTGCTGCTCATAGGCATACGGCGCCTGGCCGCTGGTTTTCAGCGGGCCTTCGATGCGGTCGGTGGGTTTGCCGATCACCTTCAGTTGGTCGATCGGGTTGGTGGTGGCGGGCGTGTCGAACTTCATGCTTCATCCCTCGCTTGCGCCAACACCGAGCCGAGCGTGCGCTCGACCAGGGTCAGTTTGAATTGGTTGTCGTGGGTCGGCGTGGCTCCATCGAGCAGGCGTTCGCTCACGGCTTTGGCGCCTTTGGGCAGCAACGCGTCGGCGTCTTCGACCCGCCACGGTTTCGGTGCAATACCGCCGACTGCCACGCGGCCACTGCCGTCCTTTTGCAGGATCAGGCCGACCGATACCAGTGCGAAGGCGTAGGACGAACGATCGCGGACCTTGTGATAAATGTGCGTGCCGCCGACCGGGGCGGGCAGGGTTACCGAAGTGATGAACTCGCCGGGCGTGAGGCTGGTTTCGATGTTCGGCGTGTTACCCGGCAGTCGATGGAATTCGGCGATGGCGATGCTGCGGGTGCTGCCGTCGGGTTTGACCGTTTCTATCTGCGCATCGAGGGCGCGCATCGCAATCGCCATATCGCTGGGATGAGTGGCGATGCAGGCGTCGCTGACGCCGATCAGCCCCAGTTGCCGACTGCCCCCGCCAATCGCAGCGCAACCACTGCCGGGCTGACGTTTGTTGCAGGCCTGATTGACGTCATAAAAGTAGGCGCAGCGGGTGCGTTGCAACAGGTTGCCGGCGGTGCTCGCCATGTTGCGCAACTGGCCGGAGGCCCCGGCGAGCAAGGCGCGGGAGAGCAGGGCGTAGTCCTTGCGCACGCGGCTGTCGGCGGCCAGATCGGTGTTGCGCACCAGCGCGCCGATGCGCAATCCGCCTTCGGGTGTGGCTTCGATTTGATCAAGACCGAGGTGGTTGATGTCGATCAGGTGCAGCGGGGTTTCGATGTCGAGTTTCATCAGGTCCAGCAGGTTGGTGCCGCCGGCGATGAACTTCGCGCCTTCGACCTGCGCCGCTTGTGCGGCCGCTGCGGCGGGAGAGTCGGCGCGGCTGTAGTTGAACGGTCTCATACCGGCACCTCCGCGACTTCAGTGATCGCTTCGATGATGTTGGAGTAGGCGCCGCAGCGGCAGATATTGCCGCTCATGCGCTCCTGGAATTCGCTGGCGATCAGTTGCGGCGCGTCGGTCAGGCTGGGGCTGACATGGCTGGGAATGCCCTCGCGGATTTCCTTGAGCACTGCCACCGCCGAGCAGATCTGCCCCGGCGTGCAATAGCCGCACTGATATCCGTCGTGCTTGATGAACGCGGCCTGCATCGGGTGCAGATTGTCGGGCATGCCTAGACCTTCGATGGTGGTGATCGCGCTGCTTTCGTGCATCACCGCCAGGGTCAGGCAGGCGTTGATCCGCCGGCCACCGGCGATCACTGTGCAGGCACCGCACTGGCCGTGGTCGCAGCCTTTTTTGCTGCCGGTCAGGTGCAGGTGCTCGCGCAGGGCGTCGAGCAGGGTGGTGCGGTTGTCGACATCAAGGGCCTGCGGCTTTCCGTTGACTTGAATCGTCACTTTGCTCATGGCAGGTTGCTCCAGGTTGGCCGCGTAGGCCTTGAGGCTGATGAACGGCGGCATCGCGAAGGCCGTGGCGGTCACGGCACCGAGGATCAGGAATCTACGTCGGGAAATCGTCATGCTTCGATCCCTCTCTGGCTGAATCAGGACGGCAGGGGTACAAAGGCCCGCTCGGGCGCGCCGGCATGGTTGCCGGTCTCGTTCTTGGAATGACCTGCGCGGAGGGGAAAAGGTTTTTGCGGATTTGCGCTATAGAGTTATGCGCAGGGTTCATTAATCTGCTAAACGACGCTGAGCCATATTGTGGGGGAGGGCTTGCTACCAAAGTCGGAGGGTCAGGCAGTTTTTGGTTGAATGGCATGCCGCTTTCGCGAGCAGGCTCGCTCCCACAGGGGACATGCATTCCAAATGTGGGAGCGAGCCTGCTCGCGAAGAGTCCCTCATTACCGATCTCAATGTCCGCCAACCACCATATGCGTAAACGGCGCCACATACGCCTGCAGCGTCACCAGCCCGCCCACCAGCACCGCCAGCACAATCGAGTGGAAGAACACGTAGCGCAGAATCTCACCCTCATGCCCATACCAGCGGGTCGCGGTGGAGGCGACCACGATCGATTGCGCATCGACCATTTTGCCCATCACCCCGCCGGAACTGTTGGCCGCCGCCATCAAAACAGGGCTGATGCCCAACTGTTCCGAGGTCACCCGTTGCAGCCCGCCGAACAGCACGTTCGAGGCCGTGTCCGAGCCGGTCAATGCCACGCCGAGCCAGCCGAGCAGGGTGCCGAACATCGGGTAGAACACCCCGGTCGCCGCGAACGCCAGGCCCATGGTGGCGTCCAGTCCGGAATAACGCGTGAGGAACCCCAGTGCCAGCATCGCGGCAATAGTGATCAGCGAAAACCGCACCACCCACAACGTACGCAGGTACTGCTTGATCAACTGCGGGATCGAATAGCCCATCAGCAATCCGCCGACAATCGCCGCCAGCAGAATGCCGCTGCCGGTGGCGGTGAACCAGGTGAACTTGTAGATCGCTTCTTCGGCTTTCGGTGCCGGCACCACCGGCGGGACTTTCTGCACTTGCAGATGCAGAGTGGTGAAGGTCAGCGCCGGCGAGAAAATCGGATTGGCCTCGCTCAGCGGTTTACCTTGCGGATCAAGTTTGACGGAATGCGTTACCGGGTCCAGCGCCGGGCGCACGTCGAAGATGTTCTTGAAGCCCTGGGTGCCCCAGGCAAACACGAACACGGTGAGGATGATCCATGGCATCCACGCGCGCATCACCGCCGGGCGTGCCTGATCGCTGAAGGTGGCACTGGCGGTGACTTTTTCTTCCTCGACCCGGGAGTTGTCGACGCGGCCTGACAGGGCGGCCGAGGTGTACACCGTCGCCGGTTTCCAGACCCGCAGAAACAGGGTCAGGCAGGCCATCGAAATCAGTGCGGCGATCACGTCCACCAGCATCGGCCCATGGTAGTTCGACACCAGGAATTGCGGCACCGCGAAGCTGACTCCGGCCACCAGAATCGCCGGCCAGATCTCCAGCATCTTGCGCCACCCGGCAAATGCCCAGATCAGCCAGAACGGCACCAGTACCGAGAAAAATGGCAGCTGCCGACCAACCATCATCGACAACTCCATCTCATCCAGCTCGGTGACCTTGGCCAGGGTGATGATCGGCGTGCCGAGCGCGCCGAACGCCACCGGTGCGGTGTTGGCAATCAACGCCAGGCCCGACGCGGCCAACGGCGAAAAGCCGAGGCCGATCAGAATCGCCCCGGTCACGGCCACCGGCGTACCGAACCCGGCCGCGCCCTCGAAAAATGCGCCGAAACAGAAGGCGATCAGCAGCAACTGCAAACGGCGGTCATCGGTGATCCGCGCCAGGGAATCCTGCAGCACTTTGAACGAGCCGTTCTCGGTGGTCAGGCGGTGCAGAAAGATGATGTTGAGCACGATCCAGCCGATCGGCAGCAAGCCATTGGCCGCGCCGAACAACGCTGCCGAGCCGGCCATGCTGGCCGGCATGCCGAAGGCGAAGATCGAAATCAGCAACGCCGAAGCCAGGGCGAGCAGGGCGGCCAGATGCGCCTTGACGTGAAAGAACGCGAGCGCCACGAGCATCACCACCACCGGGGTGGCGGCCATGAGCGTGGAGATCAGCGGATTGCCGAACGGGTCGTAGATTTGCTGCCAGACCATGGTCCACCTCTGCTTGTTGTTATCGAGGCGCAGATCCATTGCGTGGGAGTCGGTAACCAGCAGTATAGGTGGCATTACGCCGCTGTCCGGGGGCGGACGGCGGGCCGATCAACGGTCGTGGTCGGTCAGTGAATCAAAGTCCGTTTACCCGGTCGTATCTGCGGCTGCGCGCACTGCGTCCTGAAGGCGTGGGCAGTGACAGCCGTTCCGTCGTCAAGACCTTGGTTTTAGGGAAGTGTTGAATGAAGCACGCTACAACGATGCTGCTGACCGTGACCGCCGCCGTTTTGCTGGCTGGCTGTGTGGCGGACTTTGATGATGACTACCGCCATGGGCGGCATTACGACCGCGATCACGGGCGTTATTACGACCATGATCGGCGCTGGGATGACCGTGATGATGGTCGACGCGACGGACGCCGTCACTACCGTGATCGCGACGATGATTGATTGAGTATCAAGAGGGCGTTCCCGCAACGGGAACGCCCTCGTCGATTAAAAATGAGCGCTCGCCCGGACGCTGGAATGCGCAGGCGCAGAGGCCTCGAGATCCAGCAAATGGGTGGCGAGTATGTCGCTCAGAAAACGGAACTGATCGTTGATACCAACCACTTCATTACTGAAGTGATTGCTCGCGGCGGGCATCAGCAGATCGTCGAAATCTTCGTTGAACACCAGTGCTTGCGCCTTGCGCGACACCACGTGCTGTTTGTAATAGTTGCTGCCGAACACCGGGAAACTCACGGAGAGTGCGATGGTGCGAATCATGATGTGTACTCCTCGTTGCGTCTCGGATAGGTCAATCGTGCCTCTGCCGGCTGGCGTGCGAAAGGCAATCGTGGCGATGGTGTATATCGACGGCGTTGATGGTTGATGCCTCCCCCTGTGGGAGCGGGCTTGCTCGCGAATGCGTCGTTTCAGTCGACATCGTTGTTGCCTGACACACCGCTTTCGCGAGCAAGCCCGCTCCCACAGGGGGACGCATTTCATGGTGGGAGCGAGCTTGCTCGCGAAGCGGCCAATCCGGTCGCAACCGACAAACGGCCCAACCCGCGCACCTATACTCAAATCTGTTTTCCTCCATTCAAGGACTCCACCACCGTGAACCTGCGTGCGCTGAGCGTCGCCGCGCTGTTGCTGCTGGCTGGTTGCGCCTCCTCGGTACGGGCCCCGGTGGCGCCACCGGCTGTGGTGGTGTCGCCGGCGACCTGGCAGCAGATCGACCGGGACATCGTCAGCGCCTCGCAGCAGTCCACCGAGCAGGTCAAGCTATTCGCCCGGGGCTCGATGGAACATTGGCGCACTCGCGTCTATCAGCAAACTGAAGAAAATTTCATTCCGTGGTTCAGCAGCTACTGGACCCAGGAATGGCTGTCGATGAAGGTCAGTTGGTACACGATCAATGCCGGCGGTGAACAGGATGCGTCGGCCAAGCGCCTGGCGAGCTATCTGCTTGAGCAATATCAGGAAAGAGTGCTGGCACCGGTCGCGGTGGAGATCGATCCCGACGCGATTCTCGGCCAGGCCACGGCGTTCTACGCGCAACTGATGGCCCAGCAGATACCGCTCATCGCCCAGCGCTATGGCTTGCCGGTGGCTCAGCTCAACGGGCACTTGCAGAAAGTCCCGGCCATCGCCCTGGGGCCGCCGCCGGCGCGGGATGCGTCGCTGTATCAGATCATCAGCACCGAACCGCTGAACACGTTGCCGGCGTACGCCGCGCTGATCGACAAGATCCACACCGAAGGCGGGAGCAAGGGCATCGCCTCGACCGACGCCGGCATGGCACCGGTGGCCAAACGCGCCAGCCAGCGAATGGAAGCGGAAATGGCCCCGCGCGGTGCGGCCAGTGCCGTGGCGGCTGCGGCGGGCAAGCTGGTCGGCGGGGGAATTTCGATCGGCGTGGCGGGCATTCGCGCGATCATCCAGGCCAGTGACCGACCCGACAGCGAAGCGCTGATTCGCAGCAGCCTGGGCAGCACCTTCGACAAGGCCTGGGCGAAACTGCTGCAGAACCCGACCACCGGGGTCATGGCCGGTACGTTGCATATTGCCAGGCAGGTCGAAGGCAGTCTTGGCGGGGGCGAACAACCGTCGGTCGGGATGGGTACGAATCGTGTCGAATGGCGGCCGCCGCAATCGACTACTCAGCAGATCGAACCCAACGTGCAAGGAGAATGATCATGGCTTATATCGATATTTTTGTAGCACCAGTGCCGAATGCCAATCGTGAACAATACAAAAAACACTGTGAGATCGCCGCCAGGTTGTTCAAGGAATACGGTGCGAAGGATGTGGTCCAGTGCTGGGGCGATGACGTGCCGGAGGGCAAGGTCACGTCATTCCCGATGGCGGTAAAACTCAAGGAAGGCGAGACGGTTGCGTCCGGCTGGCTGATCTGGCCAGACAAAGCCACCCGCGATGCCGGCATGGCCAGAATGATGGAAGACCCGCGCATGCAACCGGACGTCAACCCGATGGGGTTTGATGGTCAGCGCATGATCTTTGGCGGCTTCAAAGACATTCTTGAATCCTGAAATTCAGCAGATTCCGTGTAGGAGTGAGCCTGCCCGCGATGGCTGAGTGTCAGCCGCTGAAGATGCTGGCTGTGCCGAGCTCTTCGCGAGCAGGCTCGCTCCCACAGGGGATGTGTAGCGTGCCCACAGTCGT